>MWEJ01000546.1 GCA_002071025.1 Verrucomicrobia bacterium ADurb.Bin070
GCCGGTGCGTGAGGTTGCCCCAGTAATCGCCGATCGCCGTGACCCACGTCTGCGGGCTGCCGGCGATCGCGGTCATCACAAACGGTTGGCCGACGGTGAATCCGTTGCCGAACGCGCCGTTGGTGTAGACCGCGCCGGAAGCGGCGAAATCGTTGGCGTTGCCGGTATATTGCACAGCCGTCGCTTGGAGACGGATGCCGTAATCCTGTTCGGAACGGCCCCAGAGGCCGTCAATGTTGTTGTCGGCGGCGGGGGTGATGACCGCGAAGACGGTCTGGATCTTGGCCGCCCGGTCGGTCGCCAAGCGGTAGCAGGTGTTGTCGCGGCTGAAACGCAGGCCGCCGCGGCCGCCGAAGAGCGCGGGCTCGTAGACCGGACTCATTTCGGTCTTGTTGGTCGTGAAGACAAAGCCCGCGCCGCTGCAGTCGGTCCAAGCGAGCACGTTAGACGAGGCGTCGAGCGTGAGGGTGTCGAGCGCGTCGGCTGAGGCGTCCAGCCGGTAAACCAGTCCGTCCAGCAGCCGCGGCGCGAGCATCAGGGTGCCGGCCTCGACCGACGTCGCGCCGGCGTAGCTGTTCGTGCCGCTGAGGATCAGGGTCCCGTTCCCGATTTTGCGCAGTCCGCCGCCCGAAGCAGGCCCGGACGCATCGTGCAGCAGCGGCGCGGCAACGGCCATGACCGCGCCGGCGGGGGTGTCGAAGGTCACGCCGTCCGTTGAGACGTTCACCTGCGGCACATTGAAGAAGTACCCCATGGTGCCGCCCGTCCGGTTGCGGAAGGTGCCGCCCGCCACGCTCACGGCAGGGACGCTCAGCGCGTCCGCGAACAGCGCATCCATTTCGATCACGCCGCCTTTCATGACGCGGACGTCGCTGGCGCCCTCCGCGAACGCACGGAGCTGCGCGGTGTAGAGCGTGGCCGCGGCACCCGAGCCGCCCACTTCCAGCGTCGACAATGCGCCGCTCACGCCCAAATCAAGGTAGGCGGGGTTACCGCTCGACACGACGTGGAGCACGCCGCTCGACACGTTGATCGCGGCCGCCTGACCGCTTTCGCGGCCCACGAGGAAGGGCGTGCGGGCGTCGATGCGCGCGGCGGAGGTGATCAGCTTGATGGTGCCGGCGCGCAGGTCCAGCATCGCCAGGCTGCTGGCCGACACATCGTCGTTGGTCACGGTCAGCGAGCCGCTCTGGACGCGCACCGCGTCGAGGCCCGCGCCGACCCGGCCGTCCTGCCAGAAGGCGGGATCGTTCCAGTAGCCGGCGCCGCCGTTCCAGGCCGCATAGCCGCCCGCGCGGTAGGCCGGGACATCGGTCAGGTAGTTGTGGCGTACGTCGTCCTCGCTCAGCGTGCCGGTGTGGACGCGCACCCGCGAGAGCGCGCCCGCGAAAAAGTTCGTGTAGGCGCTCGTTTCGACCCGCAGCACGCCGCCGAGCGCCAGCGGTTTGCCCCCTTGCAGATTGACATCGCCCAGCCCGCCCTGATTGCAGCGCGATCCGTCCACATAGAAGGTCAGCATCTCGGTCGGTGCCCGGGCGACGGCGAGGTGGTGCCAGAGGCCCGACGCGGGCATGCCGTAATTCGAGCCCATCGCGCCGCCGCGGAAATCAACCTGCACCCCGCCGGTGTCGTAACGCATCATCAGCCTTGACCAGGCCTGCCAACCGGTGCCCGCTGTCTCGTCTTCGGTCCACGAGAGGTAGACCGCTTTCGCGGGCGGCGGCGACGGCACCCACACCCACGCTTCGATCGACCACGTGCTCTCGCCTGTCAGCGAGGAAGGTGCCGCCGGGCCGACCAGCACGCTCTGCGCGGTGCCGTCGAAAAGCACCGCCTTCCGGCCGAGCAGGCTGTTGGTGAACACCGCGCCGGTCATGCCCGCGAGCGCGTTGAACGCGGCACCCAGCGTGCCGCCGTTCGCCCAAGATGGGTGTGTGTCAGGAAAGTGACAGGATTTTCTGAAAGACCTTGCCGCAGTGCTGCCGTCTTGCTAACGTTATATATATTTCATCTATAACAAGGAGGCCGGTATGACGCTCGCAGAGCTGACTGTGAAGATCATGGAGACTGTTCCCGCGAGACGAGGCAATGTTTACGAGACGACGATCAGGAAGATGCGCGCGGACGGGAGTGTCCGGGAGAACGGGCCCTACTTCATCTGGACACGCAGCGA
>MWEJ01000547.1 GCA_002071025.1 Verrucomicrobia bacterium ADurb.Bin070
GAATCTCACTTACACGCCCAACGCGGACTACTTCGGCCCCGACAGCTTCACCTTCAAGGCCAATGACGGCACGGTGGACAGCAACACCGCCATTGTCACGATCACGGTCAACCCCGTGAATGACCCGCCTGTCGCCGAAGGGCAAGCGGTGGCGACCGACGAGGATACGCCCGTAGAGATCACCTTGGTCGCAAACGATGTCGATGGCGACACCTTGACCTACGCGGTGCTCACGCAGCCCGCAAACGGTGTCCTGAGCGGCACGACGCCGAATCTCACTTACACGCCCAACGCGGACTACTTCGGCCCCGACAGCTTCACCTTCAAGGCCAATGACGGCACGATGGACAGCAACACCGCCACCGTCACGATCACGGTCAACCCCGTGAACGACCCGCCAGTCGCCGAAGACCAAGCGGTGGTAACCGACGAGGACACGCCCGTCGAGATTACCTTGGTCGCAAACGACGTCGATGGCGACACCCTGACCTACGAAGTGCTCTCGCAGCCTGCAAACGGTGTCCTGAGCGGCACGGCGCCGAATCTCACTTACACGCCCAACGCGGATTACTTCGGCCCCGACAGCTTCACCTTCAAGGTCAACGACGGCACGGTGGACAGCAACACCGCCACCGTCACGATCACGGTCAACCCCGTGAACGACCCGCCCGTCGCCGAAGACCGAGCGGTCGCGACCGACGAGGACACGCCCGTCGAGATCACCTTGGTCGCGAATGACGTCGATGGCGACACCCTGACCTACGAAGTGCTCACGCAGCCTGCAAACGGCGTCTTGAGCGGCACGGCGCCGAATCTCACTTACACGCCCAACGCGGACTACTTCGGCCCCGACAGCTTCACCTTCAAGGCCAACGACGGCACCGTGGACAGCAACACCGCCACCGTCTCCATCACGGTCACGCCGGTCAACGACATTCCTATCGCGCAAGATCAAAACGTGACTACCGCCGAGGATACGCCGGTCGCCATCACCCTCGTCGCGATCGACATCGAGGGCCAAGCCCTGACCTATGCCATTGTGGATCCGCCGGCGCACGGTCTTCTCTCCGGCGAGGCGCCGGACCTCGTGTACACCCCCGCGGCAGACTACTTCGGCGAAGACGAGTTCACGTTCACGGCGAGCGATGGAATCGACACCAGCAACATCGCCACCGTTTTCATCACGGTCACGCCGGAGAACGATGCCCCCGTTGCGGTGGCGGATACGTACGTTCTGGCGGAGGGCGCCACGCTGGAAGTCGAGGCCCCCGGAGTTCTTGGCAACGATATCGATGTCGACGAAGATACGCTCCGGGCCGTTCTGGTCGAAACCACTCAGAACGGCACTCTGAACCTGAACGAGGATGGTTCCTTCTCGTACCAGCCCAATCCCGGCTTCAACGGCACGGACACCTTCACTTACCGGGCCGACGACGGCATGGCGCTCTCCGAACCGGCAACGGTGAGTATCGAAGTCTCGACCTTGAAGAAGTTCAAGCGCGCCGACGCGAACGCGGACGGCGCCACCGACATCGGCGATGCGGTCTGGATCCTGAATTACCTCTTCCGCGGCGGCCGGGCTCCCACGTGCTTGGAGACCGCCAACGTCAACCGCGATGAGGTAATCGACCTCGCTGACGTGATCTACATTCTTCAGTTCCTCTTCAGCGACGGTGCGCCGCCGGCGGCGCCCTTCGAGGAATGCGGCACCCATCCCGCGGCGGTAGGCGCGCAATGCATCCGCTACGAACCCTGCGAAGGACGGTGAGATCGACGGGCTGGCCGGCGACGTTAAGCGAGACGAGGCGGGGCGGGTCTGATTTTCGTCCGGCGGCCCCGCGCGTCAGGGCCGTTCGCCGGCCACGCGCTCTTTCGCAAGGGCACGCTTGTCGACCTTCCCGTTCGTGAGTTTCCGGGAAGCATGCGTGGGTCGGAGAATTCTCCGTAATCTTGGGCGGAGCTGAGCCCGCGGGCGTTGGACTGCGGCAAGTCGCTGGTGGCGCGGCCGACCGCTATCCGGTCGATGGCCATCCCGGCATGCGGGCGGTACCGGGAACACGCCTTACGTTGGAGTGATGGCGCCGGTTTGGAATTGACCCATCGCGGCGGCCAGGGTGGTCCGAGACCGCCATGACTCGACGGCGGCCAGTGGGTCAAGGATAGGCAGGTTGG
>MWEJ01000548.1 GCA_002071025.1 Verrucomicrobia bacterium ADurb.Bin070
GGCGGCCTCGACCAGTTCCGGCGTGTGCAGCCGGCCGATGATCCCGGTGCACCCCCACTCGTTCATGCGGATCAGTTTCTGCTCGCCCTGCCGGCCCTCGATGATGTGCAGTCCCCACGGCCCGTGCCGGCGCACGTACTGGAGAATGCCGCGCCGCATGTCGCGGCTGACTTTGACCGACGTCGGCAGCAGGACGGCGACCTGCGGCATGCTTTGGAGAGTGCGGGACATGGGGAGAAGTTAGGAGTTAGGATTTAGGAATTAAGAACTGGGAATTGGGAGGATGGAGAAAGGAGGAGGGAGGAGGGAGGAGGGAGGAGGGAGGCGTTTGGGTTTGACAGTTGAAAAGTGGAAATATGGTGGGGGGAACGGCGGCAGAAGTCAACGCGATTCTGCGCAAAATCAAGAAAATATATTGCGCAAACCGGTCTGGCGTTTTATGTCCCGGGTGCTTATGGTATCTCTGTGACGCTTGCAGGTCACGCACCCACGCAAAGGAGACACTATGAAAATCGCGCACTGGTGGCCGGTGCTGATCGGATTCGCATTCTCGGTACAGGCGGCGGAGGAGGCCGCCCCGCTCTTCCCGTTTGTCATCTCGTATGACGGGCCGGACAACGCGTCGAGCGTGGCACACCTGCTGGACGCGCCTGCGGGCCGGCATGGTTTCGTAAGGGCGCAGGGCGGTCATTTCGTTACCGATGCTGGACCTGTCCGCTTCCACGCGACCAACCTGACCGGTCCCGCGAACTTCCCCTCGCGTGCGGATGCCGACAAGCTGGCCGCGCGGCTCGCCCGCTTCGGCATCAATTGCGTGCGCCTGCATTTCATGGACACGTGGTACGTGAATTTCATGCCGCAGCCCACTCAGGCGATTCTAGCCGATGACACGCGCACGCAGCGCGAGCTGGACCCGAAACAGCTCGACCGGCTGGACTACATGATCGCAGCGTTCAAACGCGCGGGCATCTACGTGAACATCAACCTGCATGTCGGCCGCACGCTGGACGAGCGCGATGGCTTCCCCGGCATCAAGCACCTGTCATGGGCCAACAAAGGCATCGGCCAGTTTGAGCCGCGCATGATCGAGCTGCAGAAAGAGTACGCGCGCAAACTCCTGACCCACGTCAACCCCCACACCGGCAACGCCTACACCGATGAACCGTGCGTCGCGATGATCGAAATCAGCAACGAGGACTCTCTGCTCAGGACCTATCTGGGCGGCACGCTTGACCGTCTGCCTGATCCCTACGCCGCCGAACTGCGCCGCCAGTGGAATGACTGGCTGCACGAGACCTATGCCGACGCGGCCGCGCTTCAGGCCGCCTGGACATGGAAAAACGAGCCGCTGCGAGAGGAGCAATTCGCGGAGGGCCGTTTCGACGCCCCGTTCGTGTTCGACAACACCCGGTGGTCGTTCCAGCCCGGCACCGGCGCCGGCCAGGCCTCCGTCGAAAACGGCGTGCTGAAGATCGCGGTGACCCGCGACGGGGGCGAATACTTCGCCAAGGTGATCCGCGGGCAGATTGCGTTGAAAAAAGGGCAGCTTTACACCCTCTCCTTCCGTATCAGGCGCACCGAGGGCGAGGGAGCGTGGAAACTCAGCGTGGCGGTCGCATCGGCCACGGACGGCTGGCGTTCTCTGGGACTGCAGGAGCTGGTGAACGTCGGTCCAGCGTGGAAAACCGTCACGCGCGTGTTCGAGGCCAGCGAGGACGTCGAAAGGGCGATCCTGCAACTCACGCGCTTCAAGGTCGGGCGGTATGAGTTGGACGATCTCTCGCTGCGGGCCGGCGCCGAGCAGGTGGCTGAACCGCTGCAAGGCTTTGCGGATCGGTCCGTGCCCTCCGTCACGATCGGTGCCGAAGCGGTGCCGCCCCAGGCGCAGCGCGACTACCTGCGTTTTCTGCTGGCGACGGAAACCCGCTATTGGACCGGCATGGCGGCATTTGTGCGCGGTGACCTGAGGGCCCGACCGCCAGTCTCCGGCACGCAGCTCGGTTACAGCCCGTCGTACATCCAGGCCAAGCTCGATTATGTCGACATCCACGGCTACTGGCGTCATCCCTCCGGCGGCTGGATCTCGCTGACCGCTAAAGAACCTTGGAAAATCGGCAGCGATTCGATGGTGCATTCACTCGCCAACATTCTGGGCATGGCGGGCCAGCGC
>MWEJ01000549.1 GCA_002071025.1 Verrucomicrobia bacterium ADurb.Bin070
CCGCCGTCTGCCGCGACACGGTCGCCGCTCTGCGCAACCTGAAACCATGACAACGGACATCCGAACGTACGTGAATTGATTTCATGATGTTTCATGTGTTTCATGGTTAGAAAAGCTCCTATGCACGCGCTCAAACGCCTTCTCGCGATCATCGGGCCGGGGATCTTCGCGATCGGCTACACCATCGGTACCGGCAGTGTCACCTCAATGGCCAAAGCCGGCAGCCAGTACGGCCTGCAGCTCGTCTGGGTCCTTTTCCTGAGCTGCCTGTTTTCAGGCGTGCTGATGGAGGCGTACGGACGCATGGCGGCGGTGACCGGCGACACCGCGCTGCACGCCGTGAAGCGCCATCTGCCGTTCGGCCGCACGCTGGCTATCCTGATTCTGATCGGCGTGGTGACGGCGCAGTATACCTGTCTCGGCGGGATCTTGACGCTGTCGTCCGGCGCGATCTACGAGACGCTCGGCCTGTTCGTTCCCTCCCTGCCGAAGGAAAGCTACGCCGGGACGCTGGGCATCGCCGTGGTCTTGATTGCGCTGATCTACGGCTTGCTCATGATCGGCCGTTACAGCTTTTTTGAAAAAGTGCTGGCCTTTTTCGTGATGCTGATGGGCCTTACCTTCCTCATCTCGATGTTCGTGGTCTGGCCGTCGCCGTCGATCCTGCGGCAGGCGCTGGTCCCCTCGATCCCCGACGAACCGGGCGCGCTGCTGATGATCGCGGCGTTTGTAGGCACCACGATGGCGGCGCCGACGTTCGTGACGCGGCCGCTGCTGCTGAAGGAGAAAGGGGTGGGCGTGGCCGACTTCAAGCGGCAAACGCTCGACGCCGTGGTCTCCGCGTCGCTGATGTTCGTGATCAGCGGCTCGATCATGGTCGTCGCGGCCGGCGCGCTCTACGCGCACGGCAAAGAGATCGTCAAGATCCTCGACATGGTCAACACGCTCGCGCCTCTGGCCGGCCGGTTCGCGGTCGCCCTCTTCATGGCCGGCACGCTCAGCGCGGGACTCTCCTCGATCTTCCCGATCCTGATGGTGGGCCCGCTGCTGATTTCCGACTACCGCGTGGGCCGCATGGAGCCGCGCAGCAAGGCCTTTCGGCTGATCTGTCTGGCAGCGGCGTGCTCAGGCCTGATCGTGCCGGCGCTGGGCGGCCGCAATCCGGTGGCGGTCACGGTCATGGCGCAGATCTCCAACGTCTTTGTGCTGCCGCTGGCCGTCGCCGTGATCATCGCGCTGGTGAACCGGCGCGCGCTCATGGGCAAGCACCGCGCCGGTCCGCTGCTGAACGCCGGCCTGGCGCTGGCCGGCCTCTTCGCCTGCATCATCGCCGCGACCGGCCTGCGCGCCCTGCTTGAAGCGTGGTTGGGTTAGCGCGCCCTGTGCGGTAATTGGGTGGTGGCAGGGGAAAGCGAGCCGAGCGCGTGTTTCATGCGGAGCACAGTCGGGAGCGCGGGCGTCCCCGCCCGCACTGTGAAAGTCCGTGCGCGATGCAGATGCGCGGTTTGGCTCTCAATCAATGATCGCTCAGCCTTTTGCACAAAACGTTGTTGCGGGCGGGGACGCCCGCGCTCCCGACTCGCCTGACCCCTTTTTCAGAAACGCATGAACTTCGCGCACCCCTGCCGCCAGCCGATTACGCCCTCTTCAGAGCAGCGCGTTGACCTTGGCCATCACCTCGAAGGCGTCGGCGACGTAGAGCACGTCGGCCTTGCCCTGCGCCCAGCCGCAGTTCGGATCCAGATTGACCGCACGGCGCTCGTTGATGAAGCGCCAGCCGACCGCGTGCGGCTCTTCGCCGTGGCAGCAGGTCGCGATGCCTTTGGGATGGCGCGGCGTCGAGCCGGTCTGCCCCACCTGGTTCATGTGCGACATGAAGGTCAAGGTCTCCTGGCCCTCGCCCTGGATGTCCACCAGCGATTTGCTGCTGCCGAGCGAGGCCTGAGCCTTGCCGAGGAAATCGAGGATCAGCGCACTGGCCTCGCCGATATGGAACTGGCCGTCCTTCTGCTTCTTGGTCCAGCCCGCGCCCGCGACGAAGAGCAGCTTCGCGTCCGGCCGGATCGTCTGCGCGTCGGCGGCCGGCTTCTGCACGCCGGTCACGGCGGTGCGCCGGTCGTCGTCGGTGAAGGCGACGGCCACGGCCTGCGCGTTGGCCGCGCCGGCC
>MWEJ01000550.1 GCA_002071025.1 Verrucomicrobia bacterium ADurb.Bin070
GGCCTCGGGTCGGACCTGCACAAGCGCGTCCGTGAGCGTGCCGTCGATGCAGGCTTCGAGCGCGGGAATGAGGTCACCGCCGATGCGGGGCAGCACGGCTTCGGTTTCGGGGTCACCGAAGCGCGCGTTGAACTCCAATACGGACAGGCCTTTGGGGCCGATCATGAGCCCGGCGTAGAGTACACCTTTATAGACAATGCCGCGCCGTTTCAACTCGCGCACGACCGGCAGAATGACCTGCTCTTTGATGGCCGGCAGCAGGTCGGGGGTGACCACGGGGGCCGGCGAATAGGCGCCCATGCCGCCGGTGTTGGGGCCTTGGTCGGCATTGAAGACGCGCTTGTGGTCCTGCGAAGGCGGCAACAGAACAGCGTGTTCGCCGTCGACCAAGGCGAGGATCGAGGCCTCCTCGCCCTCCAGAAACTCTTCGACCAGGACCTGGGCGCCGGCCGTGCCGAAAACGGCGTCCACCAGCATTGAACGGATCGCGTCAGCCGCTGCATCGCGGGTCTGAGCGATCACCACGCCTTTGCCTGCTGCCAGACCGTCGGCTTTGATCACCACCGGCAGGGAGAAGGATGAGAGCGCCGCCACGGCGGCCTCGGCGTTGTCGAAGGTCAGCGCACGGGCGGTCGGCACGCCGGCGGCGTTCATGATCTCCTTGGCGAAGCGCTTGCTGCCCTCCATCCGTGCGGCGGCCTGGCAGGGGCCAAAGACGCGCAACCCGTTTGCGGCAAAGGCATCGGTGATGCCGAGGCAGAGCGGCGCTTCAGGACCGACCACCGTGAGGTCGGGCCGGTTTTCACGCGCCCACGCGAGCAGGGCGGGAATGTCATCGGCCGGGATCGGCAGATTGCATGCGACAGCCGCCGTGCCGGCGTTGCCCGGCGCGCAAAAAATTTCAGGGCGGGAAGTATCGCGCGCGAGACGCCACGCGACCGCGTGTTCGCGCCCGCCGCCACCAACGACAAGAATTTTCATAAACGCCAATGATAGGAAAATCGGCGCATGATGAGCAAGCGGAATGCGGGGAGCCCCCCATTCTTTTTTTTGAGAAATTTCTTTTTTTACGCTTGCCGGGCCTTCACCAATCGCGCTACACTGTCGGCAACGATTGGGAGTAGGTTTGTTATTCGACAGGACTCCGCGAGGGGCCCGACACGGAGACGAGCGATATGATGTCTACCAATACACGGTTGGCGAAAACCGCCGGGGCGGGGGTCGCTTGCGCGCTCGCGCTCGTTCTGCATGGGGATGTGCAGGCGGCGGATTCAGAGGTCCCTCTGGCATGGAACGTCAGCCCGATGCAGGCTGGCGCCTACCGGGAAGCGTTCGAGACAGCCGTGCCGGCCTGGGCCGCGGCGGTGGGTTTCAACGTCCTGTCGAACGATTACCCGGCCATGACGGGCCTGCCCGTGCGGTCGAACGCTTGGTTCGCCGCAGGCTCCAAGGTGCTGCAGCTCGAGACGGACGGCGAGGTGGTCTCCAATACCTTGGCCTACGCGACTTCGGGCGATCCGGTCTCCTTCTCCGGCAAGCCGGTGTACGTCGACCTGCGCATGAAGTTCGACCCGCTGGTCAATGCGCCCGACCCTGAACTGCTGGCCAACTCTAAGATGGCGCTCTTCCTGACCCCCGACGCCAAGTTGGTGGTGGTGCATGGCGGCGGTGCCTCGACCAACGCGACCGCGCTCGACACCAACAAGTGGTATCAGGTGACCGTCAAGCTTCAGGACAGCCTGTTCGATGTGTTGGTGAATGATGAGGCGGTTTTCTCCGGCTTGTCGGTCAAATCCGCCGGCGCGGTGAACACGCTGGCGTCAGCCAACTTCTACGGAACGGGGCTGATCGACGAGCTGTATGTCAGCCACGGCAATCCGGCCTACGCGGTGCCGGGGCCGACGACCGCCGTGCCGGCTCTGGGGTGTGTGTCAGGAAAGTGACAGGATTTTCTGAAAGACCTTGCCGCAGTGCTGCCGACTTGCTATCGTTATATAGATTTCATTTATAACAAGGAGGCCGGTATGACGCTTGCAGAGCTGACTGTGAAGATCATGGAGACTGTTCCCGCGAGGCGGGGCAATGTTTACGGGACGACGATCAGGAAGATGCGCGCGGACGGGAGTGTCCGGGAGAACGGGCCCTACTTCATCTGGACACGCAGCGA
>MWEJ01000551.1 GCA_002071025.1 Verrucomicrobia bacterium ADurb.Bin070
CAATCTGCGCTCTCACCGCGCGCTTCCGCTCCCATCTCCCTGCCGCTTAACCATCAACTATCTTGAATCCCACCCAGCCGCGGGCGGCACGGTGGCGGTCGCGGGCGGCACGAATCTCGTGACACAGACGGGCAGCAACCCGGAGACGGCTCCGGCCTTCTGGGTGAGCGGCGGCACGCTGCTGGTGGGCGGCGGCGTGGTCAAGACGACGGGCGGTTCCTTCGCCCGCGTCAGCGACTACGGTCACCTGTGGGTCACGAACGGGCTCTGCGACCTGTCAGGGAATAGTGAACTGTTGCACGCTTTCAATTCGCCCGGGATGACCACCGTGGAGGGCAGCGGTGTCCTGGATACGGAACGGGTGCGCATCGTTAAGAATATCGCGGGTGCGCAGTATTCGATGATCAACATCAACACCGGCGGCACGCTGCGGCTCAAAGATTTCTGGTACGAAACCGAGGACGCGAGGCGGAAAGCCACTATCAACCTGAACGGCGGCCGGATCGTCGGCAAGGACACGGTGAACTGGAGAGAGATGCTGGGCGGCACGGCGGCCAATTGGTCCAACATCATCGTCAATGTGCTGGCCGGCGGCGCGATTTTCGACAACAACGGGTGCAATTTCTATGTCCGCCAGAAGCTGACCGGATCGGCCGGCGACGGCGGCTTAACGAAACAGGGCAATGGCACGCTGAGTTTGCGCGGGACCAACACCTACACCGGCGCGACGGTGATTCGCGGCGGGACGCTGGACCTTGCGACCGATCACAATCTGGGCGCGATCCCCGCCGCGCCGACGACGAACGTGCTGTTCATGGCCAGCGCCGTTCTGCAGGCGAGTGCGTCACACGCGCTGAACGCGAACCGCACGCTCTGGATCACGAACAGTGCCACAGCTACCCTGAACACCTCGTCCGCAACCCAGACGATCCACGGTGTGATCGTGTGCGCGGAGACCAATTCGACTTTTCAGAAGACCGGCAACGGGACGGTCGTGCTGAACCCGGGGGCCGACAAGGTCAATCTGTTCGGCACGCTTCAGACTGCGGCGGGGACGCTGGTGATCGCCAGCGGAACGAATATGGTGACGCACTACTGCGGCGTCCAGAACGGCCCTGGCCTGCGTGTCAACGGAGGTGTTTTGCTTGTCGCCGGCGGCGTGCTGAAGACAACGGCGCAAAAGTATGTCAATGTCGACGGCGGTCACCTGCTGGTCACGAACGGGGTCGTCGACACGACCAGTTGCGACGAGATCCTTAACGGGATCAATTCGCCGGCCGGATATACCTCGGTCAGCGGCAGCGGCATCTTGATCGCCAACCGGATCCGCATTTCGCAGAACACCGGCAATCCCTCCAATAATGTGGTCAGTGCGAATACTGGCGGCGTGATGCGGCTCAATCAGTTTTATATCGACGTCAACTTCCCTGCGCCGAGCGGCATTCTGCGCCTGAACGGCGGGACGGTCCAGGCGCGCATAAACGAGGTGAATTTTCTTGGCACCACCGAGACGCTGATCGGCAACAGTAATGACAAGTGGCTCACCAACATCTTTGTGCATGTGATGGCGGGCGGTGCGGTCTTCGACACGGACGGCAAGAACATCTCGATCAAGCAGCCGCTTTTGGCGGGTGTGGCGGGCGACGGCGGTCTGCGCAAGCGCGGGGCGGGCGCGCTGACCTTGATGAACACCAACACCTACAATGGAGTGACTGCGGTCGAGGGCGGCACGCTCAAGTGGGGGCGGAACGAGGTCCTCTCGTCGGCCAACACGGTCATGGCGGCGTCCAACGGGGTTTTCGACGTTAACGCCAAGACGCAGACGCTGGCGGGTCTGGGCGGTAGCGGCACGGTCACGAACCTGGCCGGTCTGACGGTGACGGACACGCTCGCGCCCGGCGACGCCGGCGGCTTCGGCACGCTCAAACTGGCCGGGAACGCGGCCTCGGTCGCGGGCTGTGCGCTGTCGGTCGCGGTGTCGGACACGGGGGCGGGCGACCGCCTGCACGTGCAGGGCGATCTGGACCTGTCGTCATTGGCGTTGCAGGTCGAGAATCCGGAACAGCTCTCGCGGTTCAAGAAATACACGGTCGCGAGCTGCACCGGCACGTTCACCGCTCCATTCGGCTCTGTCGGGACGTTGCCCGCGCGTTGGATC
>MWEJ01000552.1 GCA_002071025.1 Verrucomicrobia bacterium ADurb.Bin070
CCGCCTGAACCAGCGTGAAGGTGTGTCCGATTTCGGCGGCGAGGTACATCGCGCCGTATTCGTTGTCGATGTCGAACTCCGCCGACAGCGCGGGCGCCAGCCAGAGATCGGGCAGCGCCGCGCCGACATTGATGAACTGCGTGTCGGGATTGTCCTCCCCCTTCCACCTGTTCACCGGCGGATGATATTCGTAAATGTAATTGACGAACAGCTCCAGCGTCGTCGGCAGCCGCGCATAATCGTCGGGCGAAAAGGCGCATACATAGCCCGGCCCGAAAGCGAATTCCTGATACGTGCCCTTGCGGTTGCCGTACCCGCCATGCTTGCGGCCCCAGGCTGTGGTGTCCAGAATCGCGCCGGCCCAGAAGTTGAAGCCGTGCCACTCGGCCAGCACCTCCAGTGTCAGGATCGGATCGCGGTTGTCGACCAATCCGTAGGTGAGCTGCCGCGAAGAAAAATCGACGGCCGCTTCGAAAGTCGGAGCGTGTTCTTGAGGCGCGTCCAGAGGCTGCGCCGCAGCGCTATCGGCGGCGGCGGCGGAAGAGCCCGCCAGCGCCGTCTGGATCATGAAGAGGCCGCAGCAGGCGGCATGCGTGACGATATGTTGAGCTGTCATGGTTTCCTTGTTTGCTTAGGGCCGGTTCCGTCCATCGGAATCCGGCAAAGTCCGTGTCAGGGCATGCTGATCCGGCGCCTGCGCCCCAACAGCCAGAACCCGCCGAACAGCGCGCCCAGCAGTGCGCACGGCGTCAGGATCCACACCGTCTGGTGGCCGAGTGCAAGCTGATAGTAGAGCGTCGCGACGCTCCAGCCGAGGACGGTCAGATAGACCGCCAGCAGCGTGCCGTAGAAACGGCCCAGCTCGCGGAAGGCCGCGCCCATCGCCGCCAGGCACGGCACGTAGAGCAGCACGAAAAGCAAGTAGGCGAAGGCCTGGTGCGCGCCTTTTGAGAAACGTTGCCGCATCGCGCGGAACACCGAGACGTCCGAGTCGATATCTGCGGCCACGGCCGCCTCGTCGCCGCTCAACGCGCCCAGTCCCAGCGGGTCGCGCAGGCCCTGACCGACTTTTGCGAGGTTTGCGGGAATCGTGGCAAAGGCATCTGCCAGCCCCTGCCAAAGGCTGAAGGCGGCCTCTTCGTCCTCGCCGGCATCACCTGCTCCGGCGTTCGCGTCGTCACTTTCCATCTGGCCGTAGAGCGACGTCAGCGTGCCCACCACCGCCTCTTTGGCGAAGAGGCCCGTGAAGAGCGCGACCGAGGCCGGCCAGTTGTCCTTTTCCACGCCCATCGGTTCGAACAACGGCGTGATCGCCGTGCCGACCGTGCAGAGCAACGAGGTTTCGGAGTCTTCATTGCCGAATGAGCCGTCGCGCCCGACGGAATTGAGGAAACCGAGCAGCAGCACCATCGGCACGATCACTCGTCCGGCGCGGAAAAGGAAGACCTTAAGCCGGTCCCACGTGTGCAGCAGGATGTGCTTGAGGCGCGGCAGATGATACGGCGGCAGCTCCATGATGAAGTGCGACGGCTCGCCCTGGAACAGCGTGCGCTTCATCAGCAGGCCGGTCAGCACCGCCAGCACGATACCGCTGACGTAGATCCAGAAGACCATGCGCCCGGGATGCGCACTGAAGAACGCCGCGCCGAAGACCACATAGACCGGCAGCTTCGCGCCGCACGACATGAAGGGCACCATGAAGATGGTCAGGAAACGGTCGCGCCGGCTCTCCAGCGTGCGCGTCGCCATGATCGCCGGCACTGAGCAGCCGAACCCGACCAGCATCGGCACGAACGATTTTCCCGGCAGGCCCAGCCAGCGCATGAAGCGGTCCATCACGAACGCGGCGCGCGCCATATAGCCCGAATCCTCCAACAGGGAGAGGCAGAAAAACATGAAGAAGATCGGCGGAATAAACGTCGCCATCGTCTGCAAGCCCGCGCCGATGCCCCCGGCCAGCAGCGCCACCAGCCACCCGGGCGCAGCGACATGCGTCAGCAGCGCCTTGGCCCCTTCGACAAAAAGCGCGCCTCCGGCCAGATCGAAGAAATCGATGAAGGCGCCGCCCACCGTCTGTGTCAGCCAGAACACGGCGTACATCACCAGCAGGAAGAAGGGAATGCCTAAAAAGCGGTTCAGAATCACTTTGTCG
>MWEJ01000553.1 GCA_002071025.1 Verrucomicrobia bacterium ADurb.Bin070
TGATCCTGCGCACCAAGACGCACCTCTACAGCATAAGTAATCAGGAGTAGAAGTCTTGGACGCGCATCAGGACGTCGAAGCCTGAGACGGCGAGGCAGTCGTCGAAGCACTGGAGCGCGGGGTGGCCTTCGGGCAGCGGTCCGTAAGCCAGTTTGGCCGAGCCGATGATCGTGTCGAGCCCGAGCGGCATGGCGCGCGTGAGGAAGGCGTTGGCGAGCGGCAGCTTGACCGGCGAACCGTCGGCGCGGCGCGGCGGCAGCATCACGGTGAAGTTGCTGAGGCCGACCGAGACGTGGACGCCCGCGAACGCGGGGTCATCGTGGATCAGCCGCAGCGCGCCCATCAGGCGGTGGATGTTGTTCTCCGAGTCGGCGCCGATGGGCGCGATGCCCGGGTCGATGATGCAGTCGTCGTTGGACAGGCCGCGGCTGCGCGCCGTCTCCAGCAGCAGGCGGGCGGCGGCATAGGTTTCCTCGGCGGTGAGGCAGGGCGACTCGGTGCCGTCACGCAGGTTTTCGGAGGCCAGCAGGATCGGGCGGAAGCGGCACACCGCCAGCAGATCGAACATGGCCAGGCGCAGCGGCGAGATGGAGTTCAGGATCGGCGTGCCGCGCACCGGATCGCAGGCGGCGAGGCCGGCCTCGGCCAGCGCGGGGTCCGGCGAGTCGATCGAGAGCGGTTTGGCGGCCACCGCCTGCACGGCGCGCACGAGGTCGGCCATGAAGTCGGCGGGCCGCGGGCCGACGTTGACGTCGATGTAATCCGCGCCGAGTTCGGACTGCGACCGCGCCAGGCCGATGATACCGGCCACGTCGTTGGCTTCAAAAAGCGCGTGTGTGGAGGGGACCGAGTCGTTGATGCTTTCGCCGATCAGGGTGAGTCTGGAGGGTGCCATGGGAGTCCTTCTGTCCGTTCGTGCGCCTTGCCGTCTTATGCCGACAACGTGTCTGTCCAGGCAAGGCTTGATGTATACGGGCCTAAGCGTAACGGATGCGCGCGCGTGAGACAATGCGAAATCAACGGCGACTTGGTTGACACTGAGCAAAGGATTCTGGCATGCTTTTGAAAAACGAGAAAGGGTGCGGAGGCATGGCGATCACCGATTTTCTGGAGCGCAACGCGCGGCTCTATCCCAACGAGGTCAGTCTGGTGGAGATCAACCCGGCGAACCAGCCGGACCATGCCATGACGTGGCGCGAGTACACCCTGATCGAGGCCTCGACCGCCGAAAAATACCGGCGGGAGCTGACCTGGCGAGAGTTCGACATCAAGGCGAACCGCTTCGCCAACCTGCTGCTGACGCGCGGCGTGCGGCGCGGCGACAAGGTCGGCATTCTGCTGATGAACTGCCTGGAGTGGCTGCCGATCTACTTCGGCATCCTGAAAACCGGCGCGCTGGCGGTGCCGATGAACTTCCGCTATACCGCCGAGGAGATCAAATACTGCCTGGAACTGGCCGAAGTCAACACGCTGGTCTTCGGGCCGGAGTTCATCGGGCGCGTCGAGCAGGTGTTCGATCACCTGCAAGGCGTGAAGAGCTTCTTCTACGTGGGGCAGAGCGTGCCCTCCTTTGCGGACAGCTACGATGCGCTCGTGCAGTACTGCTCCTCGGTCGCGCCGGCGGTGGAGCTGAAGGACGAGGACGACGCGGCGATCTATTTCTCATCCGGGACCACGGGTTTCCCCAAGGCGATCCTGCACGCGCACGCGGCGCTGGTCTCCGCCTGCCTGACCGAGCAGAACCACCACGGACAGTCGCGCGACGACGTGTTCCTGTGCATCCCGCCGCTCTACCACACCGGCGCCAAGATGCACTGGTTCGGCAGCCTGCTCGCCGGCAGCCGCGCCGTGCTGCTGCGCGGGGTCAAGCCGGAGTGGATCCTGCAGGCGGTTTCGGAGGAGAAGGCGACGATCGTCTGGTTGCTGGTGCCGTGGGCGCAGGACGTGCTGGATGCGATCGACCGGGGCGATCTTCGGCTCGAGGACTATCGGCTCGGCCCGTGGCGCCTCATGCACATCGGCGCCCAGCCGGTGCCGCCCAGCCTGATCCGGCGCTGGAAAGAGGTTTTCCCGGAGCACCAGTACGACACCAACTACGGGCTCAGCGAATCGATCGGGCCGGGGTGCGTGCATCTCGG
>MWEJ01000554.1 GCA_002071025.1 Verrucomicrobia bacterium ADurb.Bin070
GCGTCTCTGCGTTAAAAGCTTCTCCTTTTTACTCTCTCCATTGCGACCACTCCGTGGTCGCAATGAGGCCTTCACCCTCTTCGAGCTTCTGGCCGTGCTGACCGTCATCGGCATCGGGCTGGCGATCCTCGTCGGCGCCTACGGCTCGTGGGGAACGGCGCACGCCCTCACCGGCGCCACCCGCATCGTGGTGGCCGGGCTTCAGCAGGCCCGCACACTCGCCGTCACCCGCCACGCCTATGTCGCCTTCAGCTACGGCAGCGAAACGACCAACCAAACCCGCGTCGTCACCGGGTTCCAGGCCTTTCTGTGCCAACCGACCAATGACACGACTTCGGTTGAAGCGGCGCTGAACAGCGTGCTCGCCCCCGATGATGACCTCGCAGACATTCAGGAGAGCGTCCTCGCCATCACGCCCGCCACGCCTTTCCAGCGCCTCACCGGCCATGTGCGGCTCGCCTATGTGCGTGAAAACGACCTGAGCGCCTCAACCCCTGTCACCTACAGCGATATGACGCTCTTCTTCCGTCCGGACGGCAGCGTGCTCAGCGACCCCTCCGACAAGCACGCCCACCACATCGTCGTGTACACGCTGGAGCGCTTCCACCGCGGCGACAACACCTCCGACCCGTTGCTGCGCTACCTGCGCATCGACCTCGCGACCGGGTTCGTCACCGTTTTAGGAGACTCGCAATGACACACCTCCCTCTTTTTTTCCTTGAAAATCCGTTGTTGACTGTCGCTTTTTCAAGGATTATTATCGCGTCATGATTCAACGAACGCATTTGTTAAAAGAGATTCGGACGGCATTTGAGACCGTTCCGATTGTCTCGCTGCTCGGTCCGCGCCAAGTCGGCAAGACTACGCTGGCGCACGCTTTTGCGCAAGGTTTGACAGGCCGGGTCGATGTCTACGATCTCGAATCGCCCATTGACCTGCGCCGTCTTTCAGTTCCCCAGATGGCGCTCTCCGAACCGGCGGACTGGATTGTGATCGACGAGATCCAGCGTAAGCCCGAACTGTTTGAAATCCTGCGGGTGCTTGCTGATCGGCATGACGCGAAAACCCGTTTTCTCATCCTCGGAAGCGCGTCTCCGACGCTTGTCAGGGGTGTCACCGAATCGCTGGCGGGACGGGTTGCTTTCATCGATGTTCCCGGCCTTTCCCTGACGGAAACCGCCGCTGACACCCTCCGCAAACTCTGGTTGGATGGCGGCTTTCCGCGTGCTTTTCTAGCCCCGGATTCCCGCGTCGGCCAGAAATGGCGCGAGGACTTCATCCGGACCTTTCTGGAGCGCGACATTCCCGAACTGGGCATACGCGTGCCGTCTGAAACCCTGCGGCGTTTCTGGATGATGGTCGCACACTACCACGGCCAGGTCTGGAACGGCGCGGAATTCGGCCGGTCCCTCGGCACTTCGGAATCCACCGCCCGGCGGTATCTGGATATTCTTGCCGGTGCCTACGTCGTACGCGTCCTGCCGCCCTGGTTCGAAAACATCGGAAAACGCCAAGTGAAATCGCCGAAGATCTATGTGCGCGACAGCGGTCTTCTCCACACCCTGCTGGGCATCGACAGCGCACATGCCCTGATGGGCCATCCCAAGGCCGGTGCCTCTTGGGAGGGCTTCGCGCTGGAACAGACCCTGGTTCATCTCGGCGCACGCAACGCCTTCTTCTGGAGCACCCACGCCGGCGCAGAACTGGATCTGCTGGTGACCCTTGGCGGAAAACGCTTCGGCTTTGAATTCAAGCTTTCGGACGCGCCCGGCACCACCCGCTCCATGCACACGGCGATCGAATCCCTCGGCCTCGAAAAGCTTTTCGTCATCTATCCCGGAACGGCCGCCTATCCGCTCGCTCCGCAAATCCATGCCGCACCGCTCACGGACCTCCCCACCCTCATCGGAGGCGCGTTATGATGACCCGGCGGAACGCTCAACATTCAACGCTCAACACTCAACGCTCAAGCATCTTCATCTTTGGCGTTCGGCGTTCTCGCCCAACTCCAAACTCCTCATTCCTAATTCCTAACTCGGCGCGTATCCGCGCCGCAGCCTTCACCCTGATCGAGACCGCGCTCGCCATGCTGGCCATCGGCCTCGGCCTGCTCGCCATCTTCGGCCTCGGCCGC
>MWEJ01000555.1 GCA_002071025.1 Verrucomicrobia bacterium ADurb.Bin070
GAAATGCAGCGTGGCCTTCCACCCCCGCCGGTTCAGCTCCTGATGAAACTTGGCGAACGCCCCGGCGGTGTAGACGCCCGCCAGCGCCCCGGTCGCCATCTTCATGGCGTCCCGCCCCGGAGCCGCCCCGATGAAGAACAGGGTATCCCCCGGCACGGCGGACTCGATGGTCTTAAGCGCGACCCTGTGCTCCAGCTTGTAGCCGGACTCGTCCGTGGGTCCGAAGGGGGGATTCATCAGGAAGGCGCGTTTACCCTTCTTGGCGGCGGATTCGATGGCAGATTGATAGTTCTCGTCGGCATAATCACCCTGTGACACAAGAACAGGGCGCCCTACTGCCGCTGTAAGGAAGTCGGCGAGCCTTCCGGCGCGCTCGGGGTCAAGCTCATTGGCGCGAATAATCACGCCTGACAAATGACGCAGAGGGGCCAGCAACCCCCCGTTGCCGGCCGTGGGTTCAACGACAACCCCCGCGCCGTCCGCCGCCTCGGCGCCGATGGCCGCAAGCGGGGGCGGTGTGCTGTACGCCTGCCGCTCCTTGGAGTCAGCCGTGCGGGTTTTGTTACCCTTGTAGCCGTCATAGGCGACAAGTGCCGCATCCATGGCGGCAAGGGCGGGCGCAGCTCGGTATGTGCTGGCGGGGACAGCTTGAACGAGCGCCTGTACGTCGGCGTTAAGCTCCACCTCTCCGGCTTCCTCGGCGTCCTTGGCGTCGGCGGGGGGGTCTTTCGCCTCCACCGGTTTGAGCACGAGATCGCGCCTGTCTTGCGCAAGCGCGACATCGTTCCACGTTTCGACCTGCTCGACGGGGACGTATAGATTCAGATTATCGTACAGGACATTGACTACCGGATTCGTGTACTTCACCCATGCGTCATCACCCTTCACGACTTTGATCCGGCGAATGGTCGTGCCCTCGCCCGCGCCGACCGCCTTCGCTCTGCGGTCAACAAACGCGCGAAGCGTTGCGTCGAAGTCTTCAGGCGTGACACCCGTCGCCACCATGGCGTAACCCAGATGCTTCTCGGAGGGTGAAGCCTTCTCTCCGCCACCGTGTCCAACGGCAGGGGTCTTGTCGCCCTGTGCCGGCTCGGAAGGCTGTTCTACCTTGGCTTGCTCTGGCGATACTTTGTCGGCTTCCGCCTTCGCCGCCTGCTCCTTGTCCCACTCTGCCTTTGCCGCAGCAACGCGCCTGCGGTGGGCGGCGGTGTTTTCGCCGTACTTGATCTTCGGGGGCTCGAATTGCGCCACGGCGGGGGGTGCTTCCTGCTCAGTCTGGGGGGCTTCCGGAGCGGCCTCGCCCTTCTCATCCGGCACGATCTCAAACTCGTCGCCCGTCCAGTTAAGCTCAGGGTGTGCGCTCACATAACGCATCATCTCCTTTTCGGAGGTGAACTTCATCTTGGGGGCGGGGACGGGCGGCTCGGCTTTAGGGGCCTCGATTTTCGGAGCCTCAACGGGCTTCGCTTCGCCCGTCGGAGCACTGTCGGATGCTGTCGGAGCGGTCGGTTTCGCCCCCTCCTTGTGCCGGTTGGAGAGCTTCTGGTTGTGGGTCGCCCACTCCGCGACACCCCACTTCTCGCTGCCTTCGGGGGCTTTCCCGCCGCCGATGATCCGCACGCCGGAATGGGCGGAGGGCTGCCCCTTGGTGCGCAGCAACACCCCCATGCCGGTCAGCACAATTCCGTGATGGGTCGGGCTCACATGGAACGTGCTCCCGTCTCCCCACTTGCCTTGAATCAGATACATGCGCTTGCCCTGCGCGGTGGACACGCCGGGGATCTCCGCATACTGTCCCTTTTTCGGGACAGACTCAAACGTCACTTCGGCGCTCATTTTGGCGACTTGCGGCTCTACCTCCACAGCACGCTTTTGAAGTCCTTCGCCTTCGGGCTTCCCAGCCGTTCCGGCAGCTTCTGATCCTTGGGCGTCTCCGCCTCCATCTTTTTCAGCACCTCCGGCTTGTTCTCCGCCAGCCACTTTCTCTGCGCCTCGCTCTTGATCGGCATTCTGTACCTCCTTGGGTTTCTGATTCAGCAGCTCCAGATCATCCGGAGCCACGCCCTCCATGCCCGGCAAGGGCGGGGTGCTGTCGCCCAGATCGCCTTTCAACGGCGCGGCG
>MWEJ01000556.1 GCA_002071025.1 Verrucomicrobia bacterium ADurb.Bin070
ATTGTCCGCCGGATTCCGGTATAACCAAAACGCTATCGTGCGGCTCGTGAGGGCCGGACATGAGAACGTGGCCCACGTGTTGGTCGTTCCGTCTGAGGCAAGCGCCTTGCCCGAGACGCGGCTTTCAACCAGTGACACGCCGGGACCGAGCGTCAAATCGTGTCCGTTTCCGCTTGCATCGACTATTTTTCCGGCAGCCGTTTCATCCATTGTCCACCAGATCAAAGGATCCGGCAACGTGACGGCTTCAACCGACATCAGCGCGCCGCAGGCGACGCTTAGCAACAGTTGTTTCATTGTGCACTCCTTGTCCTGGCTGTGTTTTTAACCCTGAACCACATCGCTATCGTGTGACGCGCCATCTTGTGGCCATGAGAACGGGCTTCTCCTTGGGCGCTCTCTTCTGGTAGTAGACGGTAAGGAGGTCGCCGCCCGGCAACAGGCAGGATGCCGGATACCCGAGGTCGTCGTTGGATGAAGGCTGGAGCATGATCTCGTTTGCGGCATCCCAAGTCTTGCCGCCGTCATCCGAGATGCAGGCGAACTCCCCGTAGCCGAATTGCGCGATCCTGCGCCCGTAGACGTTCACGAGTTTCCCGTCCGGCAACGCGATCAGATGCGGCGGCAGGCCGATCATCGGCGTCTTCTCCATCGTCGTCCACGTTTTGCCGCCATCTACGGACCGCGTCGCGCGCATGCAATGGTCGTCGCCATGATACCGCACGAGCCCGGCCAGCGTGCCGTCAGCCAGCTCGACGGCGTGCGGCTCATGGAACATGCTTGACGCGTCATTCTCACCGGGCGCGGCCGGGATTTCCGGGCAGAGGACCTCCCAGGTGCGCCCGGCGTCTCTTGACCTGGACACCCTGATGATCGTCTTGGCGAAGCGTCCGTTCGCGTTGCCTTCCGCAACGGAAGACGTGCGGCCGATCTGCAGCAGGGCGCCGTCCTTGAGGAGGATGGGCCCGTGCGGGGTCTGGGCGTAGTTCGACAGTTTCTCGGGTTTGCTCCATGTGCGCCCGTCATCGCGCGAGCGGATGAGGAAGTCGCCGGTCCATTGCTTCACCGTTTCCGGCGCGGGGTTGGACGCGCGGCGCTTCGCGGGGCGGCGGCTTGGGGCCGCCCGGCGGCATCGTGACCTCCGGAAGCGGTTCGAGTTTCAGCTACGGCAGCGAGCCGAAGAACGCATAGCCGCCCATCGACCCGATCGTGAGCGGCGCGGATTTCTTCGCGTAGTCGAGCGTGCCTTCGTGACAGAAACTTCCCGTTTCCTCACCATCGATAAACACACGCACGCTCGCCTTGGTCACATAGAGTTCCAGCAGATACTCCCGGTTGGACTCAAGTTTCGTCGGGTGCATGTAGTATTGCGGATCGACACCGAGTATGTCGATGAGCAGGAACCCGTCATAGCGAACCATCACGCAATAGCCGCCGTGAAAATCGGCGCCGCGGCAAAACAGATTCCCGAAACGCGTGCGGCGGTCGATCTTTCCGAGATCACAAGAGAAGCGTACCGTCGCCTTGAAGCCGTCCGGGAAGGCGAGCGCCGGGTCAGGCGGAAACACACTGGCAGGACCCTTCCCCGCCGGGAAGGTCCATTCGGCGGCTCCCAGAGTCGCGCTGTACAAGACCATGAAGGCGACGACACAGTTTTTCATGCTGGAGTCCTTTTCGCAGTTGGCGCGCAGGCGCGGTTCTTCTCAACGATTTCCAGACGTGCGAATGCGGCGAGGCGCTCACGCACCTGGGCCGGGGAAAGCGGGGCATAAGGTGCGCGGCAGAAGCCGCAGTCAATGCCTACATGGCGCATCAGGATTTTGAAATTCGACCAATTGTCCCATTTGCCGGGTTCAAGAATCAGATCCACGAGCCTGTTCGCCTCGTCCTGCCATTTCGCTGCGGCCCGGAAGTCGTTTTTTGCGGCCGATGCGCAGATCATCGCAAAGTGCCGGGGGATCATGTTGTAATTGAGCCCGATGCCGTATTCGATTAATTGGAAGATCGCCTCTTCGTTGACCGTGTTGTCTGGGGTGAACGGCGTGAACATGGCGGAAAACGCGCCCGCCATCCCTCTGAACTCTTTTCCTGCTGATTGGGACCTCATGCCC
>MWEJ01000557.1 GCA_002071025.1 Verrucomicrobia bacterium ADurb.Bin070
GATGTTCACGGTGATGTTCGCGCTCGGACGCCTGCCCGGCTGGATCGCGCACTGGAAAGAGGCCCGCGAAGATCCTCGCTTCAAGCTCCAGCGCCCGCGCCAGATTTATGTCGGCCCGAACATGCGGGTGCTGCGAGATGAAGACAAAACACGCGAACACTGATCGCTACAGCGACGCCACGTAATCCAGACACTTCTTGGCGGCCTCGAACGCCTGTTCGGGATCGCTCTCATGCTCGATCACGTAACAGGCGGTGCCGCCGACCTGCTCACACAGCGCCAACGCGCGTTTGAAATCGACGGTGCCCTGCCCGAACACCGCGCCTTTCGGGCCGCCGTGCTCTTTGAGGTGCACGCTCAGCGACCGTCCGGGATAGCGGGCGATCATGGCGTACGGATCGCCGCCGCCGCCCAGGCAGTTGCCCAGATCGATCTGATGGATGAAGGCCTTCGGCGTGTGGTCGAAAAGCACCTCCCACGCGGTGCGATCACCATCGATCTTATGGAAGTCGCCGCCATGCGCGTGGTAGCCCACATACAGGCCTTCCGCCTGCGCGGTCTCGCTCGCGCGTGTAAGGACCTCCGCGATTTTGAGGCACGTGTCCTTGACCGCCATCTGTTTCGGATCGATCCACGGCACGATGATGTAGGGGCACCCGATCGCCTTGTGGAAATCCATCGTCTTCCGGATCTGGTCCGGCTGAATCAGGTTGTATCCCGTGTGCGTGCCGAACGCCTTCAGCCCCGCGTCATCGAGCAGCTTCTTCAGCTCGGCCGGCTTGTCGCCATACGGCCCGTATCCCGCGAACTCCACCCCGGAGAAACCCAATTCGCCCGCCTTCTGGATGATGCCGGCAAAATCTTTCTCGCCCTGTTTGCGGAACGAGTAAAGCTGAATGCCCACCGGGATCTTCTTGGTGCCCGCGACCGTACCCGCGCTGCCGCGCAACGCCGCAAGGCCCGCGCAGGCGAGCCCCATGCTCTTCACAAACTCACGCCGTGTCTTCATATCGCTGTCTCCTTCTTTCTACACCATCTTCCCGTACGGATGTGTCGCCCGGGCATCCTGTTCAACCGATTTCCCAGCCGTCGCGCACATGGGGCTTCAGCAGCGCGTTGGCCGCTTTGCTGTTCGTGAAGCGGCAGGCCGACGCATCCCATGCCAGTTCGCCCGGAATCTGTTGCGAGATACATCCCAGCAGCACGGCTTCGGTCAGCGGCACCGCGTGATCGAAGTGGGAATAGGGCGTCGCGCCGCCGCGGATCGCCTCCGCGAACTCCCAGTGGTGATTCTTGACGCGCGGCAGCGTGACAGGAATGTCCTTGGTCGCCTCATGCTGGCCGTAACCGCGGAACTTGGGCTCGCCCGCCATGCAGACCGCGCCGTTCATGAACTTGCCCTTCTCGCCGACGATCAGCGTGGAGCCCACGCCAATGCTCTTCCACGTGGCGATGGCCTCCGGGCAGACCTCATCGGCGGGTTTGGTCTTACCGTCGTACCAGTAGATCGTGACCGGCTTCTGCTGCTTGGCGGAGCGCACCGTCAGCTTCACCGTCGTCGCCGCCGGATAGGTCTCCGTGAAACGCTCCGTCGTCTTCACGGTCTCGGCCGACACCACCTCGCCCAACTGCAAGCCGCGCCAGAAAAAGCTCATGCTGTGGCAGGCGATGTCCCCCATCGCGCCCGTGCCGAAATCAAACCAGCCGCGCCACTTGAAAGAATGGTACACATCCTTCTTGTACGGCCGCTCCGGTGCCACGCCCAACCAGCAATCCCATGACAACGTCTCCGGCACCGGATCGCTGCCCTCCGGCCGGTTGAGCGCCTGCGGCCAGATCGGGCGGTCGGTCGAGACATGGATCTCGCGGATGTCGCCCAGCACGCCGGACTGCACGATTTCGATGTTGCGGCGCTGCTGGTCCGAACCGTTGCCGTTGTTTCCCATCTGGGTCATCACGCCGCAGGCCTGGGCGACTTTCGCGAAGCGGCGCGCTTCCCAGACCGTGCGCACCAGCGGTTTTTCGACATAGACGTGGCAGCCCTGTTTCATGGCCGCGATCGCCGCCGCCGCGTGCATGTGATCGGGCGTCGACACCACCACCGCGTCCA
>MWEJ01000558.1 GCA_002071025.1 Verrucomicrobia bacterium ADurb.Bin070
CCTCAACCCGGAGGATCCGCTCAACACGGTGACGGCACGTTCGGCGTCACGGCCGGCGGAGGCTGTGGCATGAAACAGGTTTAACCGACAACTCTCTTGACGTGCGTAGCCCCGGAGAATTCTCGGTGATCGTGGCTGTGGGCGGCCGGAGCCGGGATGTGGAGTTCTTGCCGTTCTATCGCCTGCACCGGCGCGCGCTGACGCCGCCTACTGGGATTTCTTCACACCCGAGGAATGGGCGCGGGAGTCGCGGGGCACGGCGCCGCGCAGGAGGCGGAGCGCAAGCTCGCGGCGGCGACGGTGGCGTTCGTTCAGCCCGGCGAGATGCAGCCTGAGATCGATTTCAACTTCCAGGGCGAGGAAGCCGTCGTGGCGCGGGTCTTGGAGCGCGTCGCGCGCCGCGGCGCCAAGTGGTTTTCCTTCGACCTGCCCGTCGACGAGTCCCACCCCATGGCGTTGATCGTCACCTACGGCGACGACGAGCGTCAGCGCCGGACCTTCGAAATCCTGGTGGACGGGGTGCGCGTGGGCGCCCAGGCCATCACCATCGAGCGGCGCATCCCGGAGCGGGATCCGCGTCTCTTCGATGTCGAGTACAAGCTGCCCCCGGACGCCGTCCGCGGCAAGACGAAGGTGACCGTGCGTCTCCAGGCCGCCGCCGGCGAGGAGATCGCGGCCGTGTGCGGCCTTCGCATGATCCGCGTCGACGCGGAAAGATAGGCGGCGCTTCACCGAAGTCGAGGGGCGAAGGCGGCGCTATGCCGTCACCGCATGGCTCCCGCGAATTTCGTCGAATACTCCCGCCCACACCCGCGAAAAAAGGGGGGGGGCTTGCGCGAGACACGCTCCACGCGGAGTGTGTGCCAGGCTCGCGCCAGCGCTGAAAAATGAGGGTTCTTCACGTTGAGGTGAAGACGGCCCGGGGAAGGCTGCAATTGTCGTAACTCAGCCCTCAGATGAGAGTTACGAAGCCGTGGGGTTCTTTGCCGGTTGACCTAGGGCGATCGGGGTACGGAATTTTTTCTTCGCACTGCAATTGTTTTTTTGCGGTTTTTCGATGGATAAAATGATGATTTAGGGTATAGTGCCGCATCATTAGAAGCGCGTGCCGGGTGTTCCGGCACACTCTACGGCAGAAAAAGGCTTCTCGGAGAGCACGCAGTGGATTGATCTCGAGGGCAGGGAGGGGAGTCATGAAAGACATGCGAGAGAAGGTCGTCCGGTTGCGTCGGCAATTCCACAGCTTGGCGGAGTCGCGCACGGCCGTGGAGTGGCGCATGCTGCGCTCTCGGGAGTACTTCGAGGGCAGCATCGCCACCATAGAGCACGGGAACAAGGACGGGACGAGCACGCCCTATTACTACTTCTCATGCGCCGGTCAGAAGCGGCGTACGACGGCGCTTTACGTCCGGCGCAAGGACCTCGCCCGCGCCCGGAAGCTCGTCGGGAATTGGCAGACTTTCAAGCGCGACGTGAAGCGTCTTGAGGAGCTCAACCAGGCAATGGCCGGGATTGCACGACGGATCGTGGAGCTTCAGACGGTGGAGGACGTGGCGGATGACGCATGAGGCGGGAAACGAAAAAGGCGCCAGACGCGGACGACACCCAAAAAAAAGAGCGGAGTTGCCGAATCTGGCGCACAAGCTGCGCGCTGTGGTCCGCCTTCCGAGGCGTTGGCGACCCTGTCGACCAAGTGTGTGCATACGTTAATGCGAAAACGCGTATTGGATAAGGGACGGGTCCGAGGCCACTATCTTATAGCCATCGACGGCACCGGGGTCCTGTCCTTCGGCGACCGGCACTGCGCCACGTGCCTGACGCAGATGCACGAGAATGGCAGGGTGACGTACTATCACACCGTGCTCGAGGCGAAGCTGGTGACGCCGGACGGGCTGGCCTTCTCCGTGGGGTCCGAATTCGTCGAGAACGCCGATCCGAACGCCTCGAAGCAAGACTGCGAGCTCAAGGCGCTGTACCGGCTGCTCCCGCGCCTGAAGGCGCAATTCCCTCGCACGCGAATCTGCGTGCTCCTGGACAGCCTCTACGTGAACGATCGGGTCCTGAAGCTCTGCGAGAAGCATGGCTGGCGGTACATGATTACGTTCAAAGA
>MWEJ01000559.1 GCA_002071025.1 Verrucomicrobia bacterium ADurb.Bin070
GGCCAGGCGCGCGGCGTCGCGGTGAGGGGTGATGTCGTCTACGCCGCCTGCGGCGACGCGGGGCTTTACGCCTTGCGCATTCTGCCGGATAACGGCGGGCTCAAGGAACTCGCCAAACTGCCGGGACACGACAAGGTGTTCGATGTGAAGGTGGAAGGCAACCGCCTCTACACGGCCGAAGGGCATGACGGATTCGGCGTGTACGATCTGGACAGTGAGGTGGCCTTCAAGGAAGTCGCGCGGTTGCCGAAGATCTCCGGTGAAAAGGACCTGGCGCTTTACGTGCAGCCGGCCGTGCCGGGCTGGCTGTTCTGTTCCGACCGGCGCGGGATCGAGCTTTATGACGTGCGCGCGTTGCCGACATTCAAGCATGTGCTGCACAGCGGCTCGTGCCCGGGCTGGGACAAGTACCTCTCAGACGCTTCGCCGGACGGACGTTTCTTTGCGTTCAACAACGCTCACGCCAGCGTCAAGTGGTTTGACCTCGCCGCCGTGCCCGCGCCGCGGCAAACCGTTGAGACGCTGGTGAACCGGTTGAGCCTGTCGAATGGCATCTGCACCTTCCGTGATGGGCTTTCCATCGCCAGCGCGAGAGGCAGCTACGTGTTGCTCCAGCCTGGAGAAGGCGATCCGGCGGACGGAAGCCCATGGAAATTCTTAAAGCTGCCGGTGGCGTTCCCGGGCGAAGGACGGGGGGATGCGATCAACGGCATTCCGCGTTCGGACGGCCAGCGGGTGGTCTTCACCAGCCGTATCGAACGCCGCGCCGCGCTTTACGATTTCACGGACGCCGAACGTCCCGCGTTGCTGAATGCCTGGAAATTATCCGGCAATCCCGACATCGCCGATTTCCACGCCGGCAAGGTGGTGATCCCCTGCGGATACGCCGGCGTACTGCTGCAGAAATAGGATCGGCTTCGTGACCGGCGCGAGTTGGAACACATCGCGCGACAGCACGGTTTCGATCATGGCGTCAGCGTTGACGTCACTTGCCGAGACCTTTATAATGGCAGCGCATTGGGTTCAGAACGCATGGGCCATAAGGAAGGAGCAATCGAATGTTTGATCGAGATCGCATCCGTGCATGTGGGGGCGCATCAGGGTCCGGGGCGTGGGGCAGCCGCCGGCCTTCTCTGTCTCACGCTGCTCACCGCAAGCCAAGCCGCGGCTGATCTTGTCGGCTACTGGTCCTTCGAGGCCGGCGATGCGTCGGACGGTTCTGCTTACGGCAACGACGGGACGCTGGTCAACGGGCCCATCTTCACCGACGATGTGCCCGCGGCGATCCCCTCGACGCGGTCGATCTCGTTCAACGGGACCGACAACACGGGGTCGTATGTTCAGATCCCCCATGCCGATTCCCTTTCTTTCACCGGAGGCATGGTCACCGTGTCCTTCTGGATGAAGGCGAACGCGGCAGACCCGAGCCCCTGGTTACGCGCCATCAATAAAGACAACGGGGGCTCGCACGGGTTCGAGATCCAGCGCAACGATGCAGGCGCCACCGCCGCGCTCCGTATCGACACGGCCACCAACAACCAATCGAAAGCCATCGGCCCGGCTTGGAACGGCGCGTGGAACCACATCGTCTTCTCGCTGAACAACGGGATGGCCAGCGCCTGGCTGAACGGTGTGCGCACGGTCAACAACAGCGCGTACTTCCACACCGGCGGATTTGACAACACCGCCGACCTGGTCTTGGGCCGCAGCTTTCAAGAAGGTGCCCGTGAGTATGACGGCCTCATGGATGATGTGGCGGTCTGGGACACGGCGCTGAATCACGGGATGGTGCTCGCGCTCTATCGACCGATCTGCGGGTACGATGTGACGCAGATGCAGACTCTGTTCAACGTCTACACCAGCGGCGTGCCGGCCACGATTGGCGAGCGACAATGGCACGCGGTTAGCAACCTGCTGCTGGGCGAGGGCCAGAGCTTCGTATGGACCAACCGCAACGAATATTACCTGCAACTTGACGCCGCCGGCCATGGCGTGGCCTCGACCAACCTCGCCACCGCCGCAGTCGATCTCGTCGGCTACTGGACCTTCGACGGCGAAGACGCTTCGGACCTTTCCGGCTTCGGCAACGACGGCACGG
>MWEJ01000560.1 GCA_002071025.1 Verrucomicrobia bacterium ADurb.Bin070
GACCAACCCGTTCGGCCAGCCGGTCTACTTCGGCCTGGTCGCGGTCTGCGGCGAGACCGAGGCGGTCATCCCCGGCTTCAACCCGCGCACCGAGGCGACCCTGGAGTACGACATCACCCGCCTGATCACGCGCGTGGCCTGGCCCGAGAAGCCGGTCATCGGCGTGCTCAGCAGCCTGAGCGTGCTCGGCGCACCGCAGAATCCGATGATGATGATGCGCCGCCAGCAGCAGGATCAGGGCTGGACCGCCTTCCGCGAGCTGCGCAAGGACTACACCGTGCGCGAGATCCAGGCCGACGCCGAGGCGATCGACGCGGACATCAAGGCGCTGATCGTGGTGCATCCCAAGAACCTCGAGGACAAGGCGCTCTTCGCGATCGACCAGTTCGTGCTGCGCGGCGGCCGCCTGATCGTCTGCGTCGATCCCTTCAACATCGCGGACTTTGAGGCCAACCAGCAGCAGAACCCGATGATGATGCAGATGGGCGGCGGACAGGCCGGCCCCTCTACCCTCGGCAAGCTGTTCGACGCTTGGGGCGTGACTTTCGACACCGCCAAGATCGTCGCCGACCTCAGCGCCGCCACCAAGCTTAACTCCGGCAACGGCCGCGTGGAAGACAACCCCGCCTTCCTCTCGCTGGGCACCGCCAACATGGCGAAGGACGACCTGCTCACCGCGCAGCTTTCGCAGGTGATGCTGCCCTTCGCCGGCGCGCTCTCGGCCAACACGCCCAAAGAGATCACCTTCACGCCGCTCATCACCACCTCCACGGACAACGCCTGTTTGGTGGACCAGATGAACGCGCAGTTCGGCATGAGCGCCATGCGCGCCCAGCTCAAGCCCGACGGTGCCCAGCGCACGCTCGCCGCGCGCCTGCAGGGCACCTTCAAGACCGCCTTCCCGGACGGCCTCTCGACCAACGGGACCGCGGCCGCCGCCACCAATGCCGCGCCCGCCCACCTGACCTCCGGCACCAGCACGGTCATGATCTTCGGTGACGCCGACTTCCTGAACGACCGCTTCTGCGTGCAGGTCATGAACTCGCTCTTCGGCCAGATCGCGCAGCCGATCAACGACAACCTGACGCTCTTCGGCAACACGGTCGAGCAATTCGCCGGCCGCGAAGAGCTGATCGGCGTGAGGTCGCGCGGCCAGTTCAACCGCCCGTTCGTCAAGGTCGACCAGCTTGAGGTCAAGGCCATGAAGCAGTGGCAGGCCGAAGAGGAGCGCCTCGAGGCCGCCCTGCAGGAAACCCAGCAGCGCCTCGCCGACCTCCAGCAGAAGAAGAGCGGCAATGAGCGCCTGATCCTCTCCAAGGAACAGCAGGCCGAGCTGGAGCAGTTCCGCAAGACTCAGGCGGAGACGCGCAAACAGCTCAAAGAGGTCCGCAAGAACCTGAACAAGGACATCGAGCGCCTCGGGCTCTCCCTCAAAGTCGTGAACATCGCGCTGCTCCCGCTGCTGGTGATCGGCTTCGGCCTCTTCCGCGGCCTGCGGCGCAGGAAACGTTGAAGCGCGTACGCGGGCGGGCCGCCGCGCCCGCCCGCCGGCACCCCTCTTTCACCGCTTACAAAGGACTCTCACCATGACCAACAAGAAACTCGTCACGCTCACTGCTGCCGCGGCCGTGCTGGTCGGCCTCGCCTACCTCAGCAGCTCCAGCAAGAAGGTAAAGACCCCCTCGCTCGTCGGTAAGCCCGTGGTCAAGAAATTCGATCTCAGCGCGGTCGCGAAGATCGAGGCCGGCCCCGCCGACAAAAAACTCGTGCTCGCCAGCACCGACGCGGGCTGGGTCATCGAGTCGCTGTACGGCTATCCCGCCGACATCGCCAAGATCCGCGAGAACCTGCTCAAGCTCACCGACCTCAAGGCCGGCCACGTGGCCTCTGGTAAGAAGCTGGAGAATCCTGCCCTGGTCGACCTGCAGGACGCCGCCGGCAAATCGCTCGCTACGCTGCGCCTCGGCGACAAACACATGCGTCAGCCTGCGGGCGAGATGGCGCAGTTCGGCGGAGGCGGGTATCCGGACGGCCGCTATGTCGCGGCCGACGGCAGCGACACCGTGGTGCTCGTCAAGGATTCGCTCGAC
>MWEJ01000561.1 GCA_002071025.1 Verrucomicrobia bacterium ADurb.Bin070
GCGGGCCAGCTTGCCGGGCGTTGCGAAAACCGCGCGGGGCAGACCTCCATCCCGCAGCTCAAGCACCTGCTTGCGGGCGCCTTCCTGACTGTGTCCACCGACTCTGCGGCGATGCAGATCTCCGCCGCGATGAAGACCCCGACGATCGGCCTCTTCGGCGCCACCAACTGGGTGCGTTCCGCGCCCTTCGGCCCCTGGTCGCGCACGGTGTACGACACCACGTACTATCCGGCGGGCGCGCCGCCGTCCGAAAACATGCGCGAATGCCGGCGCTTTTATGACAACCTCGACATCCGGCCTGCGCTCGACGAGCTGGCCCCGTATTTAGCCGAGTCCGTCTAATGCCGCCGCGAGCTGCGCGCGGATCACCGGCGCCGCGAAGCAGGCTTCGTAGAGGTCGCGGGCGGACTGGCTGCGCGTGGCGAGCCGCGCGGGCTCCGACGCCCAAGCCGCCACCGCATCGGCCAAGGCGCGCGGATCGCCGGCCGGCACCCAGGCCACAGCCTCGCTCTCCCGTGCCGCCGCCGGATACGCCTCTGAGACGCGCGTCACCACCGGCCGCCCCGACGCCAGCGCCTGAAACACTTTATTCGGGATGACGCGTCCGGCTTTCTGCGTGGCACCAAACACGCCGAGCAGGATATCGGCACGCTGGATGCGGGCCGGCAGTGCCGCATACGGGAGACGCGCTTCGAACACGACATGCGGCAGCGCTCTGGCCGCACGCTGGCACTCGGGCTTCGATGGGCCGTCGCCCAGCAGGCTCCAGCGGACCGGCGGCCCCTGATAGACCCGCGCGGCCTCGATGATGGTGCGCGCCCCGTGCAGCGGAATGAAGCTGCCGTAAAACAGCGCGTCAACCGGTGCTCCCGCCGCACGCGCGGGAGCAGCAGCCGGTCGGAAAAGCGTCTCGTCCGCGCCGACATACACCACGCGGAGCTTCTCGCGTGCGACCTCCAAAGTTTCTGCAAAAAAAGCGGCATGGCTCGCGGTATCGGCGATCACCCGGTCCGCCCTCGCAAACCGTGCACGTTCCCATACCAGCAACCGCTCCGCGCTGCGGTCGCCGTCCTTGAGCTTAGACCGCTCCCACACCTGCTTGTCGTACGCGCTGATCAGCGGATCGAACACGAGCGGCACGCCGCCCTGGCGGTCACACCAGCGGCGCGCGGCCAACAGATCGCGCTGGCGGAAACAGGGCACCCACACCGCATCAGGCCGGGGCAGGCGGCGCAGCGCGGCCTCCAGGTCGCCCAACGGCGAGACGGCCGGGGAGAAATCCGTCACCGCCCAGCCGAGCGCCCGCAGGTGTTGACGCAACACGCCGTTCCGGGAGTAATCCGGGTCCGACCGCCCCCACCACAGCATCTGTTTTCCACAAGACATAGCGCGCGTTCAACGTTGCGCGGCTTCCTTTCGCAGCCGTTCGTAGGCCTCGAAATACCGTCGGCCGAATTCGATCAGCGCCGCGCGGTTAAAATGCACGTTGTCGCTGTTCGCGCCGAGCCCCTCTGAAGAGACAGGCGCACTGTTCGGAACGACTTGAATCACCTGCGGCAGCATCGCGTTGAAGCCCGCATAGGCGTCGCGGTAGCGGCCCAGCTCGCCCACGAGCACCGGCACATCGGGCGCGTTCAGGTCGCTGCGCAACTGCGCGATCATCGCGCCGAAACGCGCCGGATACGTGGCGCTCTTGGACGGCGAGCTGTCCCCTTCGCCCTGGTGCCACAGAATCGCCCTGAGTTGCCCGCTGCGCATAGCGTCGCGCGCGCGGGCCACGGCATTGGTATAGAGCGCCGATCCCGGCCGCCACTGGTCCAGCGTCGTGCCGCCGAACGCGCACGGCACGAGCCCCACGACGGCCTGCGGCTCCGCCGCCGCAACACGGCGCGCGAACTCCGAGCAGAGCCCGACGCCCGCGATTTTGGGTTTGTCGAAATGCACAGGATCTGCGGCAGGCACCCAGGCGTTGTTTTTGTCAAACATCACGATACGCGGGTGCGGCACCTGGTCTGCGGGCTCGACCTTGCCGCGCCCGGCCATGTTGGACTGGCCGATCAAAAGAAAGAGCTGA
>MWEJ01000562.1 GCA_002071025.1 Verrucomicrobia bacterium ADurb.Bin070
CGGCCTCACCAACGCGCTCTCCATGGCGCGCCAGCGCGCGTGCATCGACGGCTGCCGCGTCAGCCTGATCATCTTTAACGAGGCCGCCGGGTTCGACACCTCCGGCTCGAAGGTCAGCGACCTCGCCGCCTCCTATGTCGTGTGCCGCGAGCTGGGGCGCTTCTCCTTCGTCCGCGAAGATCTGCTGTTCGACGAGTTCGCCGACCTGAACAAGCTGTTCCGCGAGAAGCTCTCGACCGACACCTCCAGCGACAGCGTCGCCGGCGCGATCCGGCTCTACAACCTCAGCGCCGGCTCGTGGTCGCTGGTGCGCCCCTACGTGGTCAAGGCAAATGTCGGCTCGAAGGCCAGGCTGCTCTACTCCGAGAAATCGTTTCCGATTGAGGCCTACGCGTTCCAGCGGCTGACCGGCTCCGGCATGCAGTCGTCCGGCGGCGGCCCGACGTGGAGGCCCGGCGACTCCTACGGGATCGAGGTGATGCCGGTGCAGTCCCTGCCCAAGGGCTTCTCGTTCAGAGAGCTGAACGACAACGCCTCCTCGGACGCGTCGCTGACCGACGTGCGCCATGTCACGTTTGAGCCGGACGGCAGTGCGCTGGCCGCCGCGACCTTCACGGTCGAAAGCCAAGACCCGAACGCCAAAGGCGCGAAGTTCACCATCAACAAAAGGGGCGAGATCCAGGTGTCCAATTGACCCGGGCTGAGCGCGGCACCCGATCATCTCAGCATTGCAAAGGACAGCACATGAGGCACACACACCACAGAGCCGGCTTTTCGCTCATGGAGGTCAACATGGCGGTCTTCGTCATGGCGATCGGCATCCTGGGCATGGTGGCGCTCTTCCCGCTCGGGCTGCGCGAGGGTGTCCAGGCGCGCGCCGATCTCAAACAGTCGATGTTCGCCGACCACGCGCTCAACCAGTTGGTCGCGATCCTCTCGCAGACCAACATGACGTGGCAGATCTGGGAGGACCTCGCCGACGGCTTCGAAGGCACCGGCAAGGATTTCCAGAGCAAGCTCGGCAGCATCGGCAACCTGATGCCCAAAGAGTCCCCGGGCGGCGACGTCAACCTCGCCTCGACCCTGCCGGGCAACTGGACGATCGGCGTGGGCAGCACCGCGCTGGGGAATGACCACTACTGGATCACGTGCGGCATGCCCAAGGACACGCCCTCCGCGCGGCTCTTGGGGATCACCGTGCGCTCGACTGACACCGACGACAAGCGAAAGGTGTGGGGCGAGCGCAACGAGCCTTACTACGCCGAAGTTTTGTTTAACGGCGACCCGACAAAATAGGACCCGCGCCTCCCGCGCGCGCCGTCCGATTGTGGCTAGCATGACAGGATTGACAGGCATGATGAAGAACCGGAATCAAGAGGGCTTTTCGATGATCGAGGTGATGGTCGCCGCGACCATCCTGGTGGTCATCGTCATGATGCTCGGCATGCTCTTTCAGCAGACCAGCGTCGCCTGGCGCACCGGGCTGATGCGCAGCGAGGGCTACATGCAGCTCCGCGCCTACATCGGCGCGGTCCAGCGCGACGCCAGCCTGATGGTCGACGCCAACCGGATCCCCAAGGACCTGCTGTGCAGCGACCAGAAGCAGATATTCAGAAGCGACTCCATCCAGTTTTACACCGTCTCCGGAAGCATGAAGACCGCGCCGGGCGGCGCGATGGAGGACTACCGCACGCTCAACTTTATCACGTATGATATCGACGGCACGCGGACGCAGCGCCGGCTGAAGCCGAACGGCACATGGAGCGCCGAAGAACGCGCCGACATCCTCGCTTTTATCAACGACGTTCAGGACAGGGACAAGCCGCAGGTGGTCCCGACCCGCTTTATCGCGGCGTTCTCGGACGTGACGGAACGCGATGAAAACGGCAACTCAATTCCGAACCAGAACCGCTACCCGCTCTATGTGACGGTGGAATCGGAGTTGACCCAGCGCGGCCAGCTCTACGATGTCGGCGCGGAGTGCGCGGGACCCGACAAGCAGTTCGGTTCCGGCCCGCTCGACCGCGCAAGCAAAGACGATGTCCGCACGTGGGTGCAGTAGCCG
>MWEJ01000563.1 GCA_002071025.1 Verrucomicrobia bacterium ADurb.Bin070
TTGCACAGCTCCACGCCCCACGCCGTGTGGTCGCACATGTAGCCGGGGTGGTCCACCTTGCTGTTGAGCAGCTCCATGCAAATGGTCACGTCATGATCGGCCGCGATCTTCACCGCCTCTTTCAGGACCGGCACGCAGGCGGCCAGACCGTCCGCATCGCTGATGCCCGTGTTGCGGTCGCCGGCCATCGTGATGACGCGCTTCCAGCCGAACTCGGCGGCCGCGCCAATGTTCTCGCGGAACTGTTTGAGGAGATCCGGATGCCTGCCGGTGTTGATGAGGCCGTCTTTGATGCTGCCGGCACCCGGCACCATGGTGGCCGCGAGCCCGTGTTCTTTCAGGACCGGCCAGAGGCTGCGGTCGCCCACCAGATCGAGGCCGACCAGCCCGATCTCTTTGAGCTGACGGCAAAGTTCATCGGCCGGAATCTTGCCGAGCGGCCAGCCGGTGACCGACTGGCGGATGCGCCCTTTGAGTTTCGGGGCCGCGTCTTGTGCGCGCGCAGCGGTGGTGGCCAACGCCGTCGTCGCCGCCGCGGCACCGAACAACCGGAATGCGTCGCGACGCGAGAGATTGATCGAAGCAGCCTGCATGTGTGACACCTTTCTCAGTGATTCCGCCTAGAAAGTCCGGGCAGCCCCTGCACCGGCTGGGCCGGCGGCATCCCTTCGCCAGGCGCCGCCGGCTGCGCCGCCTGATTTTCTCTGGCTAAATTCGCCGCCTCTTCCAGCGCCTGCTGACGCAGCACCTCTTCGTTATCGGACGGGTTCTCGTGCTCCATGGCGGTGTGCAGCGCGTCGATCACCTCCTGCTTCTGCTCGGGCTTGGTGACCGACCCCAGCAGCGTGACCAGTTGCGGCAGGGCATACTCGTTCTCCAGCATCGAGCACTCCATCACCAGGTCGAACAGCATCTCGTCCGACATATCCGAGCCCAGCACCTCGGCCGCCGCGCCCAGCAACGCCGCCTTGTCCGGCTCGCTCTCGATCTCGGAGAGCGACGACTTCCAGTGGTCCAGCACCTCAGCCGCAACGTCCGGGTCCGGATCGGTCAGCATCGAGGTCAAGTCGGGCAACCCGCGCATACCCAGCCACGACAGCGCGAACGCCACCCGGCTGCGAACCTCGGGGTCGGCGTGCTGCTTCAGCCGCGCCGCTTCGGCCAGGATCTTGTCCGCGTCGTCATCGTCGAGCGCCGCGTCGAGCGCCGTCGTCACGATGGCGGAATCCTCCGGATGCAGCCAGCGGCCGTCGACCCAGACCAGACGATTGGTCCCGTCCCGGCTGACCGCGACGCGGCCCGTTTCGCTGACGCGCGCCGTCGGGGCCGGCACCGCGCCGGCTCCCTTGCCCGGCAATCCCGCCGCCGCATTCGCCGCCGCATTCGCCGCCGGCTCGGCCGACGGCCGCTCGGCAGCGGGGCGCGCCGCCCACGGCCGCCACGCGACCACGGCCACGACCAGCACGCCCGCGGCGCACGCCACCGCCACACCTGTTCGTTTCGTCATGCTCATTCCCTCAAAAACGCCTCGGTTCGATCCTTCAGCCGCAGGGCGGCTCATAACGGATCAGGTCCGATGACCACCGCTTTTGAGCGCTCAAGCCTGTAAGAACCGGACTGGTTGTCGCGCCTCTGATAGGCGCCCAACCCGAACCCGTAACTGAAGCGCTTCACCAGCGCCCCTTTGTAACGGTGCGTGGCGAAACGCCCCGTGTCGGGATCAGCCAGCCGGAACGAGCCGGAAAAGAGTCCGGTCGAAGCCGACGCCTTAAGCCGGCCGTTCAACGCGTTGCCGCGCGCCAGCGTGAGCGAGCGGCTCGTCACTGTGACCGGCAGCCATTCGTCGCTGTCCATGATCCGGAAATTCGCGCCGGTGAACGACGCGGTCAGATCCTGGTTTTTCGCATAAAACGCGCCGACCTCCGCCGCGCCGTCAGAAAAGGCGCTACTCCTCAGATCGCGCCCGCTCAAGTCCGCCAAGAAAGCGTCATCGGTCATCACGCTGCTCTTGCCCGGATAGAACCAGCGCGAGCTGTCCAGCCACACCGTGTTGTCGCCGGCG
>MWEJ01000564.1 GCA_002071025.1 Verrucomicrobia bacterium ADurb.Bin070
GCTCTTGATGTCGGCCAGCTTGTACTGCATGACCTCGCCGATCGCGGTGCGCACGTCGGTGTAGAGGGGCTCGCCCACGCCGCCGACTTCCTTGGTGCGGTCCAGCACCGTCAGGGTCTTGACGGTCTTGGGGATCGCCAGCGCGAAGGCCTTGGTGTCGAACGGACGGTAGAGGCGCACCTTGATGGCGCCCAGCTTCTCGCCCTTCTGGTTCAGCTCTTCCACCGTCTCGTGCACCGTCTCGGCGCCCGAGCCGATGATCACGATCACGTGCTCGGCGTCCGGCGCGCCGACGTAGTCGAACAGCTTATACTGGCGGCCGGTCAGCTTCGCGAACTTGTCCATGCACGCCTGGACGATCGCCGGGGTGGCGGTGTAGAACGGATTCACCGTCTCGCGGCCCTGAAAGTTCACGTCCGGGTTCTGGGCCGTGCCGCGCAGGAGCGGCTTCTCGGGGTTCAGCGCACGGGCGCGGTGCGCCGCGACCAGATCCTCGTCGATCATCGCACGGATCGTCTCGCGCTCGACCTGGTCGATCTTCTGGACCTCGTGCGAGGTGCGGAAGCCGTCGAAGAAATGCAGGAACGGCACGCGCGCCTCGAGCGTCGCCGCGTGGGCGATGGTGGCCATGTCCATGACCTCTTGGACGCTGTTCGATGCCAGCATCGCAAAGCCGGTCTGACGGCACGCCATGACGTCGCCCTGGTCACCGAAGATTGAGAGTCCCTGGCAGGCCAGCGCGCGCGCGGTGACGTGGAAGACCGTGGGGGTCAGCTCGCCCGCGATCTTGTACATGTTCGGGATCATCAGCAGCAGGCCCTGAGAGGCCGTGAAGGTCGTGGTGAGCGCACCGGTGGTGAGTGCGCCGTGCACCGCGCCCGCGGCGCCGGCTTCGGACTGCAGCTCGATCACGTGCGGCACGGAGCCCCACAGGTTCTTCGCGCCCTTCGCGGCCCATTCGTCGGACCACTCGCCCATCGGCGAAGAGGGGGTGATGGGATAGATAGCGGCGACTTCGCTGCATGCGAAGGCGACTTCAGCGGCGGCCTGGTTGCCGTCGACCATGATTTTCTTAGCCATGTGTGTGTCTCCTTAAAAACGGTTCAGGCGCGTCCGGCTTGCCGAACGCGCCATGTGGGATGTGATTATTTCTTCAGCGCGGCGCGGCAGGCGTCGAGCTGGCCGGCCGAGCCGAGCAGCACGTTCTTCGCGGCGATGAACTTCGCGTACTCCGGAATGAAGACCTTACCGGGATCGCGCAGGTCGAACTTCTCGGGGTGGTCGCGGAAGAACTCGCGGTGCACGCGGCACCAGACCAGGCGGCCGTCGGTGTCGATGTTGATCTTGGTCACGCCGAGCTTCGCCGCGCCGAGGAACTGCGAGGCGTCCACGCCGCTCGCGCCCTTGATCGCACCGCCGGCCGCGTTGATGCGCGCGACCTCGTCCTGCGGCACCGAGGAGGAACCGTGCATCACCAGCGGGAAGCCCGGCAGCAATTTCTGGATCTTCTCAAGGATGTCGAAACGCAGCTTCTGGTCACCCTTGAACTTAAAGGCGCCGTGCGAGGTGCCGATCGCGCAGGCCAGCGAGTCGCAGCCCGTCTGCTTGACGAAGGTTTCAGCCTCCTCGGGCTGGGTATAGACGTGCTCGTCGGCCGAAACATCCTCTTCCACGCCTTTGAGCTGGCCGAGTTCGGCCTCGACCACGATGCCCTTGGCGTGGGCGGCGTCCACGACGCGCTTGGTGATCTCGATGTTCTTCTCGAAAGGATAGTGCGAGGCGTCGATCATCACCGAGCTGTAGACGCCGGAGGCGATGCAGTCCATGCAGGTCTCCTCGTCGCCGTGGTCCAGGTGCACCGCGAAGACGGCGTCCGGGAAGATCTTGTCGGCCGTGGTCATCATCATCTCGAGCATCAGCTTGTGCGAATAGGAGCGCGCGCCCTTGGAGAGCTGCACGATGAAGGGGGCTTTGCTCTCGACGTTGCCTTTGAACAGGCCCATGGTCTGCTCGAGGTTGTTGATGTTGTACGCGCCGATCGCATACTTGCCGTA
>MWEJ01000565.1 GCA_002071025.1 Verrucomicrobia bacterium ADurb.Bin070
CAAAAAAGTCTATTCTATGGCCCACCTCCCTCGCCGCCTCCGCTGCCATCGCAGCAGCAATCGCATCCAAATCCCTCGCCGCCTCAGCCGCCCTCGCAGCGGCCCACGCAGCCGACCACGCAGCCGATCTCGCGTCCCACGCATCCGCCCTCGCCCACGCCCTCACTGCCGCCCTCGCCCCCTCCGCCGCCGCCTCAGCCGCCTCCGCCTCCGCCCTCTCAGCCGCCCTCTCAGACGCCCTCTCATACGCCCTCTCAGACGCCCTCGCCCTCGCCTCCGCCGCAGACGCCCTCGCCCTCTCCGCCGCCGCTTGCGTACGGTCTTCGCCCGAAAGCCACCTGTCGGCCCAAGTACTCCACGCAGGATATGCGCACACTTCCTTCGCGCACAAAATCCCGAACCGCACCCGCATTTCCGTCGTGACTGCCGGAAGCGGAATCTCGCGGATTGTCGTGAGCGTCTTGCACCCGCATTTGAGCTGACCGTCCCGCAATCCAATTTCGCCCTCCGCCTCCCACAGCCGTGGGTTTGGGAAGTTCGCGTGGATCGGGTTCACGAGCACCGCGATAAGCGGGTGCTCGTAAGCGTGAATCCACCCAGGCCCGCACAGTTCACCCTCTCCCGTGCCGCTGTGCGAAACGCCATGCCCCCACTGCGTTCCGTTCCGAGTCTGTCCATCCCTGTCCGTAAGCTTGTACAGCTTGCTCATTGTTCTCCTCTTTCTGCCCGCGATACGCACGGGCGCGGGTCAGTAGTTAGCCCGACCGCCGCGAGCCAACAGCGCTCCCTCGGACTCGACGCGCCACCACCCGTCTCCCTTATACGCCGCGCACAGCTCCTTGGCCTTGCGCACAGCCGCCGCATATGATACGTGTCTGCTGATGGTCACATGACCGCATTCGTTGCCTGTCTCTCCTACGATGATCTGATATGCGTGTTTCGTTTTCATCTCGTCTCTCCTTTTGCCCGGTTTGCCCGGGCGCGGGGTGTTGATCTCCACGCGCTTGTTATTCCTCGTGCAGGCGCCCGGGGTTGTAAGCGCATGACCCGGCGGGCCTGTGTGAATTCCGGCCGATCTTGGCCGCCCGCAGCAGGACGCGGCATGCGTCCTGCGCTTCTTGTGTCCGGATGTCCATGTCCCATCCGGATTCTGAGTAAATGCCCGCTGCGGTTTCAGCGAGCAGTTCGAACAGGCATGCGAGCCTGTTCATTGTGTGGTCGCATTGTACACCCGTGTCCCTGAACCACTGTTCGAGGGCGTCGGGGATTTGTGCTGTTCTCATTGTCATCCTCTGTTTCTTGCTCATTTCTCTCTCCTTTTGCCCGGTTTGCCCGCCGGGCGCGGTTATTGTCCCTCAAGACGCCGCTATATTAGCGCAACGTTGCGGTTGTGTCAATGGGGTCAACCAACTTTTTTTCAACTTTTTTTCGATGGGCAAATCATGCATTTTCATTGGGGTTTTTCGCAATTATTGCGCAATATGCAGCATTTACGCGCACAAAAAAACCGCCCCCAATCACGGGAGCGGCTGAAATAATCTGTCTCGCGTGCTACTTGCAGCCTGTCAGCGTCTTGACTTTGGCTATGATCGCCGCCTGCGTCAAGCCTCGCCCGCTAAACTCGCCTGCCAGTTTGCCGTCCGCGCCGTAAACGCGGATCAGAGGGTACGCGAACGCCCCGGACGGCCTACGCGCCTGATATTCCTCCGGGTTTGCCGTCGCGTCGGCGTCGATCACCGCTGCGCCGCATACCGCATCAGATAGCGCGGAAGCGTCAATGCCGGCCCAGAGCGTCCGGCAATATGCGCACGTCTCCCGGTTGCCGATGATTGCGACCGTAGCGCCGCCAACGCCAGAGACGGCGGATCGCACCCCTGACGGCCCGCGCACGATTGCCGATATAGACTGAGCCCCGCCCGCTTCCGACGCAACAGACGCGCTCTGCGTGCCGTTTCCGGCGATCCCGCCGACATGCGACGCCGCCATGAACTGCGCCATGCCTTGCAGCACAGTCCCCAGACCCGCCAGCGTGCCGTCTATCCCGGTGCTGGTC
>MWEJ01000566.1 GCA_002071025.1 Verrucomicrobia bacterium ADurb.Bin070
CTTGACCTCGCTACCCGCCTTCACCCCGTCCAGTTTGAACACGCCGTCCGCTTTGCGATGCTGTTCAATGTCGCGATCGATCCGCGCCTGGACCTCAGGTCCCCAGAAAGCCCGGTACGCCTCGCTCATCACCTCCGCGCCATGCACCGACAACGCCATCAATCCCCAACCGATGAATCCGAGTTTTTTCATTGTTTTCCCAAAAAATAGCCGTGCTTGGCCAATCCAAAATTGCCCGATCCTTCGCTAACCGCGTCTTTGGACAACAACGGATCCCATGCGCCTGCCACCCCTTTTACGGACACTTTCACCGGCTTGTCCGTCAGGTTGATGACTGATATCACGCGCGCGCCGTCCAGCCCGCGCACGAACGCGCTCACCGCCTGCGGCTGGTCGTTGTCGAGCCACGTCAGCTCGCCTTTCATGAGCGCGGGCTCAGCTTTACGCAGCGCACAGAGCTTCTGGACAAAAGCGAAACGGGCCTTGCCCGCCGCGGTTTCGCCGTTGGCCCAGTGGATCGGCGCGCGCCCGAAGATACTGTGCCTGGCCGTGTCGGCCACCTCCTGTCCGTTGTACAGGAACGGCACGCCATCCATGGTGAACAGCCAGACCAGCGCGGCCTCGACCCGCGCCGCGCCCCAGCGCTTCTCGATGCGGTTCTCGTAGTCGTCATTGGCAATGTCATGGTTGTCGATGAAGCGTGCGAACTTGGCACCGCCGCGCGGACGCTGGTCGCGCATCGCGGTCCACAGCTTGCGGATGGCCTCGCCGTCTTGAAGCTGCGCGAACGCGCCGCCCCAGCCATAGTCAAGGTCGAACGCCTTGAGCTGATCCTCCTTGCGCGTGCCTTCCGCCAGCATGCCGACGTCCGGCTTGATGCGCTCGATGCGCGCGCGACCCTCTTCCCAGAAATCGAGCGGAATCTGATCCGCCACGTCGCAACGGAAGCCATCCACGTCGAAGTCGCGGATCCACCACTCCATGTTCTTCCAAAGATATTCACGAAGCCCGGGGCTCTTGAAATTCAGCCCCGGAAAACTCCAGCCCGCGTTCTTCACTTTCCCGTCATCGGCCCGTTTCACAAAGTCAGGATTCGACGCGATGAAGACCGCCTTGGGGCCGCAGTGCAGGTAGACCATGTCGAGCATCACGCGCAGCTTGAGCGCGTGCGCGGCCGCCACGAAATCCTTGAGGTCCTGATCCGTGCCGTACTCGGGATCGACATGGTAGAAGTCTTTCATGCGATACGGATTGCGCGGATTGTTCATGCCCGATTTTTTCTGGCGCGGACTCCAGAAAGCCAGATCCATATCGTCGTCAGCCACAAAGATCGGGCACAGATAAAGCACGGTCACGCCCAGCTCCGCCAGGCGCGGCAGCCGCGCCTGCGCGGCTTTGAGCGTACCCTCCGGCGTGAACGCGCGCGGCTGGATCTGGTAAATCACACCGTCTGTCAGCCACGCCGGCGACGGGCGCGCCTGCTGCTGATTGACCGGCACTTTGTCTGCTCCCATCGCCATACAGGCCGCCAGTGTTAGCGCCAACGTTCTGATTTCGCTTTTCATTGTCTTTCCTCCAGATGTTTACCGACGCCCGATTCACGACTCCCAGGTATTGCCCCACATCAAACCTGCCGGCTGAAGCCGGTACACCAACCCTCGCGGACCAGGGCTGGTGTACCGGCTTTAGCCGGCCCCATTCATCGCCAACCCCCTACTGCTTAACCTCGATCTCGTACCACACGGTCTTGTACTGCGGCCCGATCGCGACGCGGCAACCGCCCGCGACGCTTTCGACCGGGACATCGCCCTTGCGCGCCCCGCGCTCGTCGAGCGCGAAGCAGCGCGTCTTCGCCGCGGCGGAGGGCAACGTGACGACGGCCGGCACGCCCTCGGCCAGCACGGTCCCCTCGCCCCAGCGCGTGCGGTCGCGCAGCGCCGCCGAGTTCCCGGGCAACGGCTCAAGCTGCGTGCCTTCGTTCTCCGACACGCCGGTGGCGGTCAGCAGGATCGTGGCCGGCGCGCCGCCCGCGCCGAAACCGGTCGCGTGC
>MWEJ01000567.1 GCA_002071025.1 Verrucomicrobia bacterium ADurb.Bin070
TCCCTTTTTCTCCCTCCACCTCTGCGTCTTCGCACCTTAGTTGTTGACCACGGTGCCGAGCTTAAAGATCGGCAGATACATGGCAACCACGATACTACCGATGATCAGGCCCAGGAAGACCATCAGCAACGGTTCCATGAGTGAGGTCAAGGCCGAGAGAGTGGTCTCGACTTCATCGTCGTAGGTGTCGGCGACGCTGTCGAGCATCTCGTCGATACGGCCGCTTTTCTCACCGGCGGCGATCATGCGGATCATGAGGGTCGGCAGGAAGGGCTTGCCCTCCAGCGAAGCGCTGAGGGTGTTGCCCTGCTCGATGCCGCTGCGGGCGGCCAGGATCGAGCTCTCCATGACTTTGTTGCCGATGGAGAGGGCCACGACCTGCATGGCGTCGAGGATCGGCACGCCGCTGACCAGCATCTGCGCGAAGAGGCGGCTGAAGCGCGCGACCGAGACCTTCTGCACCAGTTCGCCGAACACTGGCAGCCGGAGGATGAATTTATCGTACTGATAACGCCCCGCCACCGTGGCCTTCCACTTGCGGAAAGCGATCGCTCCGGCGATGACTGCCGCCAGCAGAAAATACCAATAGTTCCGGATGAAATCGCTGAGGTCGACCAGGATCTGGGTCGGCGTCGGCAGTTTCGAGCCGAAGCCTTCGAACATCTCCACGAAGACCGGCACCACGAAGGTGATCAAGGCGCCGGCGATGAGCAGCGCCATCGAGAGCACGACGATCGGGTAGGTCATGGCGGATTTGACCTTGCGCACCAGCCGGGCGGAGGCGTCCAGCATGACGGCGAGGCGTTTGAGCACCGGCGCGAACTGCCCGCTCTTCTCGCCAGCCGCGATCATGTTGAGGTACATGTCGTCAAAGATCTGCGGGAAGTGGCGCAGACCTTCGGAAAAGGGCATGCCGCTCTCGATGTTTTCGCGCAACGTGCGCAGCACGCGCTTGAAGCCGGGGTGCAGGCACTGGTCCTCCAGCGTCGAGACGGCGGCCAGGATCGACATGCCTGCGTTCAGCATGCTGGCGGTCTGCCGGGTGAACGGAATCAGCTCACGATTGATGATCTTGCCAACCCCGGAGACGCGGAGGGTCGTGACTTTTGATTTGCTCTCGGGCATAGGGGGCCTTTCTCGTGGGGGATTATTCGCTGCCGGTCACTTCGAGGGCGGCATGCAGCGAGGTGATTCCGCTGCGGACCTTCATCAGTCCGACATCTTTAAGCGTGGCCATGCCCTCCTGGATCGCGATGTTGCGCAGCACATCGGCGGGCGATCCTTTCACGGTGGCGCCGCGGATCGCATCCGAGACCGGCAGAACCTCCATGAAGGCCCCGCGGCCTTTGTAGCCGATGTTGTTGCACTTGGGACAACCGCCGGCCTCGAAGAGCGTGGCGCCTTCGAAGAAGGCAGGATCAATATGGTTGGCAACCAGCACGTCGGGGTTCACCTCGGTCGGTTTCTTGCAGAGCGGGCAAAGTTTGCGGTAGAGACGCTGGGCCTGGGCCAGAATCAGCGAGGAGGCGATCAGGAAGGGCGGCACGCCCATGTCGATCAGGCGGGGGATGACGCCGGCGGCATCGTTGGTGTGCAGGGTGCTCAGCACGAGGTGGCCGGTCAGCGCCGCCTTGACCGCGATGTCGGCGGTTTCGCCGTCGCGGATTTCGCCGACCAGCACGATGTCCGGGTCCTGGCGCAGCACCGAGCGCAGCACCGAGGCGAAGGTGAGGCCGGTCTGCTGGTTCACATGAACCTGATTGATCCCCTCGATCTGGTATTCGACCGGATCCTCGGCGGTGACGATGTTTACGTCCGGGGTGTTGAGGTCCTGCAGGCAGGAGTAGAGCGTGGTCGTCTTGCCGGAACCGGTCGGGCCGGTCACGAGAATGATGCCGTGCGGCTGCTCGATGGCGTGTTTCATCGCCTGGAAGGCGAAGTCGTCGAGGCCGAGCGACGACAGACTGGGCGCGAGGTTGCTCTTGTCCAGCGTGCGCATCACCACCTTTTCGCCGTGGATCGTCGGCAGGATGCTGACGCGGATA
>MWEJ01000568.1 GCA_002071025.1 Verrucomicrobia bacterium ADurb.Bin070
GCTCATCAGCACCGGACCGCCGCGCCAATAGGCGTCGCGGTAGTTGCTGTGCCAGAGCGCCTCGATGTCGCGCGGGTCTTTGCCCAGCATGTCGCGCTCCAGATCCTGGCACGCAGCGACGATGGTGGCTTCTTTGTACTCCAGCGTGGCCTCGCCCACGCCATAGAGCCCCGCCTCGTCGGTCAGCACCTTGACGAACACCCAGTTTGTCCGGTACGCATGACAGACAAACGTCTTAATTCCCGTGATTTTCATGTTTCTTGACTCCATCCGCATCCAACCGGTCACGCTGAAACGTGAATAGCAGCGAAGCCAGCATGGCCACGCCCCCGATGACATAGGCAGCCGCCATCAGTTTAAAACCGAGTTGCATGCCTGCTTCCGTGCCGATGCGCTTCATGTGGAACCCGACCAGCCACGGCCCCACCGTACCCCCCACAAGAAAGCCGGTCATGGTCAGCAGCCCGACCGCCGTCGCCCGATACCGCGCCGGAACCACATCAAAAAGCGAGGTGTGCGTGTTGATCTCGAAAAGCCCGCGGAACACACCGTAGAGCGCGCAGAAGACCCAGACCATAACGACCGCCGTCGAGGTCCCGACCATGTACAGCGCCGGGGCGCCCAACAGCATCGCTGCTGCCTGTAGGCGCAGGCGGAATTTAGGGTCGCGCGTCACAAAGCGGTCAGTGATGAAACCGCCGCACAGGATGGTGATCATGGCCGCGATCACATGATACGTGAATGCTCCGCTGGACTGGGTCTTGCTCATGCGGAACATGCCCTCGGGGTCCTGCAAATATTTCGGCACCCAGAACCAGTAGATGTTATTGACGAAAACAATCGCCGTGAACGCGACCGTCAACAACAGCGCACTGGGTATCCGGACCAGCGCGCGCACGGATTCCAGAACCCCCGGCTTGTCGCGCGCGCCCGCTGCCTCCGCCTCGTCATGCGGCGCGTCCTTCAGTCGGAAGATCGCGACAAAGCCCAGCAACACACCGAAGAGCCCGAACGCGGCGAACGACCAGCGCCATCCCCAATGATCGGCGATCATCGCCGCCAGCACACCGCACGTCATCACACCGATGTAGAGCGCCGACTGGTGGACCGACATCGCCACCGCGCGCGTCTCTTTATGAAACGAGGCGAGCAACGAGTATCCAGAGGGCGCATACATCGCCTCACACGTGGCGGAGGTCACGCTGTAGAAGAGGACGAGCGTGAAGAACCCCACGGAGGCGCCGGCCAGCGCGGTCGCCGCGCTGCCGATGATCAGCGTCCAGGTGATGATCCATTTGCGGCTGTAGCGGTCACCCAGAATGCCCGATATCGGGATCATGATGCCCAGCACGATCGACAGGCAGGCCGGCACCCAGCCCATCAGCTCATCCGAGAGCCCCAGGTCGCGCTGCACGTCCGGCACCACGATGCCCAACACCGCGCGGCCGGCCTGGTGCGTGAAAAAAGCGAGCGAAAGCCACAGCAACAGCTCCCACTTGTAGGTTTTCGGTGTTTTCATGTTTGTGTTGCCAGACTCGGCAGAATAGTCAGACCTGTCAGACACGTCCGACACGTCTGACTCTTTCTAAAAAAAAACGCCTCAAACATCCACATCCACCGGCATGTGCTGTGCGCTGCAACCGGCATCCACCACCAGGCGCTCCCCGCAGATGTTGCGTGACGCGTCAGACGCCATAAAGGCCACCGCCTGCGCAATGTCGTCGGCGGTCGCCTCGACACCGATCGGGCAGTTCAGCCGGCGGCGCTTGACCTTGTCGTCCGCCAGTTTTTCCCAGCGGTCGGTGAAAATGTATCCCGGAGCCACCATATTCACGCGGATGCCTTTGGGGCCCAGATCCACGGCCATCGCGCGCGTCAGCGCATCCAGCCCGCCTTTGCTGGCCACGTAGGCCGTGCGGTTGCGGATCGCGCGCGTCGACACGTTGGAGCCCAGATTGACAATCACGCCGCGGCTCTCCTGACGCAGCATCATCTTGACCGCCTCCTGCGACACCTGGAAGGTGCCCATCAGATTG
>MWEJ01000569.1 GCA_002071025.1 Verrucomicrobia bacterium ADurb.Bin070
CGAAAAAGATAAGGATTGGGGAAATTATGAAACTTTCACGTCGTTTCTTCATCGGGGGCGCTGTCTCGTTCGGCGCGTTCGCGGGAAACCGTTTCGTCAAGGCGGCACCCGGGACGTTTCTCGGAAAGAAGCCGAACCTCACGTTCGGCGTGGTGAGTGACATCCACATTACAAAAGTCGGGGCCGACGAGAAGATGGCATCCTGGGGGAACAACCTCACGTTCCGCCACACACTCGAATGGTTCCGCGACCAGGGCGTCGACGCGGTGATGGTGGTCGGCGACATGGTGGACACCGGCATGGTCGAGGAGCTGCAGGCCGTCGCGCAGGCGTGGTATGCGGTGTTCCCGGACGACAAGGCGCCGGACGGACGGACGGTCGAGAAGCTATTCGTCAACGGCAACCACGACTACCACGGCTACCTCTACGGCGACCATGCGGCGAAAGCCTACCCGGACGAGGCCGAGCGCCGCCGGCACGTCCTGCGCAACGATCTGGGCGGTTGGTGGAAGAAGATCTTCAACGAGGACTACTCGCGCCTCTACCGCAAGACCATCAAGGGCTACACCTTCCTCGGCCAGCACTGGGACGACGGGACGGGAATGGAGACGAAATATGGCTCCTGCCCGTTCGGCGTCGAACTGGCGACCTTCCTCGACGCGAACGGCAAGACGCTCGACCCGTCCCTTCCGTTCTTTTATTTCCAGCATCCGCATCCGAAGGATACGTGCTACGGCCCCTGGGCGTGGGGGCACGACAGCGGTCTCGTAACGAAGACGCTCTCCGCCTACGCGAACGCGGTCGCCTTCTCGGGTCACTCCCACTACACGCTCACGGACGACCGCTCGCTGTGGCAGGGCGCGTTCACGTCCGTCGGAACGAGTTCGCTGCGCTACACCGGCATGCCGTACAACGCTCGCCATCCAGCGGGCTACGAGAATACGACTACCGAGGCGAAGGAGCGTGACACGCTCGACGCGCAGAAGGTAATGGGCAAGTACAACGGCGGCGACTGCCGTCAGGGCATGCTCTGGAACATCTACGACGACCGCATCGTCGTCCAGCGCCGCGAGTTCCTCAGCAACCTCTTCGTGGGGCCGGACTGGGTCATGCCGCTGGGCGCCGCCGAGCCCAAGCCGTTCGCCTTCGCCCAGCGCGCGAAGAAGACAACCGCGCCCGAATTCCCCGCCGACGCGAAGATCGTCCTCAAGAAGATCAAGGCGAAGACGCGCAAGACGCCCAGCGGCGACGCGGCGGAGAAGATCGCGTATGAACTCACGTTCCCGGCCGCGCTCGGCGCCGCCGGGTCGCGGCCTCATGAGTACGAGATCACGGCCGAAGGCGCCGAAGGCAAGACCGCCATCTTCCACGTCATCGCGGAAGGCTTCAACCACGCGCTCGAACACCCGCGCGCGAAGGCGGATTCGTCCTTCTGCGTCGCTGCGGACCGCCTGCCCGCCGGACTGAAGCGCTTCTCGGTCCGTCCGCTCGACTGCTGGTGGAAGAAGGGTGCGCCGCTCTCCGTTGACGTCTGATCACGGAAAGAGCACCATCATTGCGCCATTCAACGCGCCGCGTTCGACGTTCAGTGTTTGACGCCACGGCCTTGTGGCGGCAAAGCAGCGAGATCACAACGGCAGACTGCCGTAACATGCTCCGGGCGGCAGGTTTCTCGGACCTCATGGACACGCACGGGAATCCGACCCATAGCATCAGAATGTGATCAGCAGGCGCTTGCAGTCAGCCGGATCGAGTTTGGCCTCGTAGCGGGTCAGCCCTTTTTTTGCCAGCCCCTTCTTCAGCGAACCGTCCTCGCCGAACTTGGAATGGCCGAGACTGGCGCAGCGGAACTGGTGCTGTTCGGGCTGATACTCGACCTCCACGCCCCGGTGGGGACACAGAAGCGAGGCCGCCACGTACTCGGCCTCGCCCTTCCGGGCAATAATGATGGACGTCGGCAAGCGCGGATCGATGATTTTTACCGACCCGCCCACGACTGCCAGTGCCGGCACTTTGTCCAGCGCCACC
>MWEJ01000570.1 GCA_002071025.1 Verrucomicrobia bacterium ADurb.Bin070
CGGCGTCATCTGCAGGCGGCAGGTGACCGGCACATCCGAGGTGACCGCAAGCCGCGCGAGAAGCGCGTCCGCCATGCCGGGGAAAACCGCTTTGAGCGCATAGCCGCCGTTCGACAGATCGGCAATTACGAAGGAGCCGTCCGCCCCGGTTGGAACGATACGTCCGCTGCAGGTCATGACCCAGGCGCGCGGAAGCGGCGCGCCATCGGGGTCGACAACCACGCCTGAAATCTGTCCGCCGCAAGTCGGGCCGGCGCAGGCCGCAAGCCCGAAAGCCGCGAGTGCCAAACGTACAGCCGAACATACAACCATCACACCGTCTCGCTTTTTTGGTTTTACAGCCTACTAGGACACCGCTAGCTCAACGCGCTGGATGATGTGGTCCTGATAGGGTTTGTCCAACTCGATGAAATAGCCGCTCCAGCCCCACACGCGGACGATCAGGTTGCGGTGCGCCTCGGGATGCGCCTGGGCATCCCTGAGTTGATCGCGGTTGATCGCGTTGATCTGCAACTGGTGGCCGCCGCGGTCGACGAAATACTTCACCAGTTGCGCGACCTTGGCAATGCCGTCGCGCTCCCTGAACGCGCTGTCGTGGATCTCGATGGTCAGCGGGCCGCCGTTGATCACGCGCCCCAGATTGGGCACCGTGAAGGATTCGATCACCGACACCGGACCCTTGACCGGCACGTTCAGCGACGGCGCGTAGTTGGCGGCGAAGGGCTGGCCGGTCAGCCGTCCGTCCGGCGTGGCATGCAGCTCGTTGGCGTGCCAGATGTAGTACATCGCCGACCCGGTACCGCAGCGGTAGATACCGCCGCGCCCGTTCTTGCGTCCCTCCCACGTGTCGGCAAAGGCGTCAAGCAGCTCTTTGCCGAGCCGGTCCACCGCAGCCTCGGCGTTGCCCATCTTGGGCACGCCGAAACGGGCTTTGGCCAGCAGCTCGGGCTGGCCCTTGAAATCGCTGTCGACCGCGTCGGCCAAGGCACGCAGGTCAAGAGCGCACTCCTCGAACACAAGCTGGCGGATCACGGCCAGTGAATCAACGGCGGTCGAAAGCCCGGTGCCGTGGATGCCGAAGTTGTTGTAGCGGTTGCCCTCGCACACATCGCGCCCGGCTGCGACACGCCCGTCGCACAGGATCGAGACAAAGGGGCCGGGCAGGATCTTGACCGTCGCGAACGAGACGGCAAGCCGGTCCGCCTCGGCCATGAGGCCGGCGCGCACGTCCGCCATGAACGCCTCGAAGGTCGCGGCCCGGCTGGCGCGCAAGGCGCGGTCCACCACGGTCGGGAAAGAGACGGCGCCGATGTTTGGAATGTCCATGCCGCAGCCCGGGATAATGAACTCCCAGCAGGCCGCGACCGTGTAGTCGCGCGCGTCTTCGAGCGCGTATCCGTGCCGCACCAGCGCCGGGATCACCACATCGTCGTTGGCGTATTGCGGGAAGCCCAGCCCCTGGCGGGTCAGCTCGGTGCCGGCCTCCAGCACCTCCAGCGGGGTGTTGGAGGTCACGCGCAAGTTGATCTTGGGATCGATCACCGCCAACTCGCACGAGGCTTTCAGGCAGAGGCGCGAGAGGTCGTTGAAGGCATCCTTGCCGTTGCGGTCCACGCCGCCCAGCATCAGGCTCTGGCCGTTGTCGCCCTGCTGCACGCCGATGTAGAGATCGCTGTCGCGGTTGCAGCTCAGGAAGAACTCCTCGATCAGCTCCAGCGCCGCGTCGGCGGTCAGGCGTCCGGCCGCGAGGTCAGCCTGATAGTATGGCCACAAGTACTGGTCGAACCGCCCCAGCCCGTTGTGATACTCGCCTTCGCACCAGAGCGTGTAGTGCAGGATGCGCAAGAACTGCAGAGCCTCATGGAAGGTGGTCGCGCCCTGCCGCGGCACACGCCCCAGGAGGTTCGCGATCTCGACAAGCCCCTGCGCGTGCGCGGCAGCACGATAGCGTTCCGCCAGATCGAGCACAGCATCGACACCTGAAAGGGCCGCAGTCAGAAATTCCACAGCCGCGTCGTCGCG
>MWEJ01000571.1 GCA_002071025.1 Verrucomicrobia bacterium ADurb.Bin070
TGAAACGGGTCGGCCAGCATGAAGGGCGCGCGGACGGCGCGGTACCAGGCGTCGAGCGCGACGACGTTGCCGATGTAGCGCAGGTTGTTGCGGAGCACGCGCCGCAGGCCATGGTATTGGCGCGGGTCATAGGGCGCGTCGATGGCGCTGCGGAACGCGGGCTTGGCCACGAGATGCCCGGGTTCCGTCACGTCGCCGCGCCAGATCTGGCCTGCGGGGATGACGGTGCCGAACGCGATCACGCAGGGGCCCACCAAGCCGCCCTGGCCGCCGAGGAAGATCGCGGGCCGGTTCAGCAGCACGCCCTGCGGCACGTCGCCGACGAGGGAAGGCGTGGCCTTGTCCTGATGCGGCGTGAAGTTGAAGTGGATGTAAGAAGAGCCGATCTCCGAATGGTCCTTGCGGCCCGTGCCGCCGGCCATCAGCGCATCGCAGAAGTTGATCAGGCTGCCGGCCGTGACCCACGGCAGGAAGACCGTCTGCTTGACACCCACGCTATGCGCGATCGACGAGCCCTCCTCGAACAGGCAGCCCGGGCGCACGTGCGCCCCGCTGCCGGCCTTGAAGCCGTCCAGAAAGGTCGAGCGCTCAAAAAAGCCGCCAGCCAGCTCGACGCCGGCGCCGAGCTGGCAGTCGTTCACGGTGGCCGGCGCCTCGCAGCCGATCACGCACGCCGGACCGATGGCGAGATCCGCGCCGCTCAGGCGGCAGCCGGGATGGATGACCGTGCCCGGCGCGATGCGGTCGGGGTTGACGTCGGGCGCGACGTGGGTGGTTTCGGGGGCCACGAATGTGACGCCGCGGGACTGAAGCTGGTGAAGGGTAGATGTCTTCATTTTTTAACTTTCAACGTTCAACGCTCAACGTTCAACGCTCAACTCTCAACGCTCAAGTAAAACCCCGCAGGGCATGGCAGTCATTCGCAGTTTTCCCCACTTGAGCGTTGAGCGTTGAAAGTTGAGCGTTGAGCGTTCATTCCTTCTCTTCCCCATACGTCTCGCCATCTTCCCGGCAGCCGCCGGCGCGGGCGGTGCGGATACTGGCCGCGAAGATGCGGACGAGCTCGTCGGTCTCGTCCAGGGCCACATCCAACGCGGCGGTGTCGGTCAGCAGCGGCACGCGCCGGATCAGCTTGAGCCAGCGGCGCGACTCGCGCAGTTCTTTGTGGCAAATCCCCAGCTTGTGGACGAAATCGTTCTTCGACTCCGCGCCTTCCGCCTCGCCGTGGTTGGGCAACGGAGAGGTGCCGGAACGGAGCAGTTGGCCGGCGATGTGGTTGCCCGCGCGCGTGTCCGGCAGGTCTTCGACCAGCCGGATGATCTGCGACGCATAGTTCAGAAGCCGTTCTTCCAAGTCGAATGTCCGGTCAGGCATAAGCGAATCCTTTTTAACTCTCAACGTTCAACGCGCAACGTTCAACTCTCAACGCTCAACGTTCAACTCTCAAGTAAAAAACCCGTGGGGCTTGGCAGCCGTTCGCGGTTCTCCCCACTTGAGCGTTGAGCGTTGAAAGTTGAGCGTTGAGCGTTCTTTCCCATTTCCCCACTTGAGCGTTGAGAGTTGAACGTTGAGCGTTGAGCGTTCTTTCCCATTTCCCCACTTGAGCGTTGAGAGTTGAACGTTGAGCGTTGAGCGTTCCTTCTCTCCCTCTCACACCCCCAGCCCTTCGGCCACGGCCTGCGTGAGGCGTTCGATCCAATGCTCGACCAGCGCCGATTCGCTGGCCTCGACCAGCAGGCGGATCTTGGGCTCGGTGCCGGAGTAGCGCACGATCACGCGGCCGGCCTCTTTCAGCTCGGCCTCGCAGGCCCGGATGGCCGCGGCCAGCACCGGCACCTCATGGACAGGGCGCTTCTCTTTGACCTTGAGGCTGACGAGCCGCTGCGGATATTCGGTCATGCAATCGGCCAGCTCGGCCAGGGTTTTGCCTTCCTGTTTCATGACGCGCATGACCTGCAGCGCGCTGATGATGCCGTCGCCGGTCGTGGCGTGGTTGTGGAAGATCAGGTGGCCGGAT
>MWEJ01000572.1 GCA_002071025.1 Verrucomicrobia bacterium ADurb.Bin070
TCTTCGCCGGCCTCGATCCGCGCCATGGCTTCGCGCACCTCGGCATTGAAACGGAGCCCGCCCGCATCCGCCAGTTCACGCATGACGCGCACGGCATCGCGCGGGTCGGCATCGTCGTCATCCAAGGCCTGCAGACGCTCACCCAGCCGCCCGGCTGCCTGTTCAAGCCGGTCGGACATCGCATCGCCGGGCTCCGTGGCGTCCCCTGCGGCATCCGGCGCCTTCGACGCCCCGCGCACGATGTGGGCGAACACCGACACCTCGCGCTTCAACGGCCGTCCGCAGGCCGGACAGCCGGGCACGGTGGCTGTGTCAACCCTCGATGATCGAAACGTGAAAATCGTGTGGCAGGCTTCACAATAAAACTCATACAGCGGCATCGCGTGTGCTCCTCTCCCAAACGGTACGTGCCAAGTGTAGCAGACAACCTGCGGATTTCAATGGCCGAACACGCCTAAGAGGCAATCGGTTGGTCGCCGGGAGGCACGAAGATCATGCGTTTCCGATGAAAGCACGGCGCAAGGCTGGGAACGCGGACGGCCCCGTCCGCGGCCAAGCATGTTCGGCAGGAACGGATTGCCGCCCTGATTGTCCGCGGCGTCAGTCCCGGCAGATAGTTGCCCCCGCCCCAGTCGGCGGGAATGCTCTGCCCAATGACCGGGTCGAAAAGAAGATTCCCTTGGCCGTCCGCGATGTAGATGTCCTCCAGACCGCAGTCGTGAAGCACCTCGTGCGCGATGGTTCTGCTGCCCGCATCGCCTGCGATCGCAATCCCCTTCGGGCAGCGAACACCGAAAGGTCCCGTTTTCCCCGTCCAGCGTTTGCACGAAATATAGCTCCACCGCATTGCCCATGCTGTTCGTGCTGTCCATCATCGCATCCATCACAACATTGGTCTCCGCAAAGACGACCGTGTGGTTCAACCATGTGTCATTGTCCAGATCACGCAGCGTCCCGTTCTGGACCAACATTAACCCGCTCTGCCACAGAATCTTGTTGGCGTCAACAAGAAGGCCGGGAATCTCAGCGGCGTCGCGGGCGGCGATTATGCCCAAGTCGTCCCTCACGATCCACACCGTGACGGACACGTTGACGGCGGGAAAGACGGCGCCGGGAAGGGTGTCGAGCTGCGCGTAGGTGACCGTGAGGCCGTGCGGCCCCGTCGCGTCTGCCACGTATCGCACTTCGGCGGCGCGGCCCTGCCCGGCGTATGCCGACAGCCACCCGGCAGCCTCGTAGGAGCCCTGCAGCGGCTCGTACTGCCCGGCCAGGCGGTTCCTGGCTGCGGCCGAGGCGGCGTTGTCGTGATCGCCCACGACGACCTCCGGTCCGGTGTTGCCGCTCTTTTTGTCACCCCGCTCCATGCGACCTTCTCCGCCGGAATACGAGCCACACTGCTGCGGCGCACGCCGCGAGCGCGGCGAATCCCACTACACTGGCGATCATGGCCTTCATGCGGCCCCCATCCCCGGCGGACACTTCGTCCGGCAGCGGCGGCAGGTCCGGGAAACGCTTACGCAGGTCGATACGCTGTTTGGGAGGCAACGCTTCAAGGAATTCCTTATTGGGCGTGAACTTCTTCCGCAAGTCATTTTCCCAAGCCTCATTGCCAAGTTCGTCCAGATACTCCGTCCACATGGCAAGCCGTTGTCGGCTCGTGGCATAGCCGGCACAGTGCCGAATCAAAAACCGATCAATCATGTCCCCATCTGCCAAGCGAGGGACGGACAACGACTGCGTGTGCGCCAACAGTTTCTCCACAAGCAAGTTCAAAGTTTTGTCCGAGATTTCGCCCTGAGCGATTGCGTCGTCTATTTTGCGGAGACATGCGGGAAGAACGCCAGACCGCCAGCCTGCAGTCCACACTGTTTGATTGCCTACCTTAAGAATCTCCGGCAGGAACGCGGCACACTCCTCGGCCGTCGCGAGAGAGACATATACTTCCGCCGCGCGGCTGCGGACGGTACTGGGAATATTCGCCATCAGACTCTTCTTTTCGAGGAACGGAAGCGCC
>MWEJ01000573.1 GCA_002071025.1 Verrucomicrobia bacterium ADurb.Bin070
CTACATGCTCGGCGAGCAGCCCGGTTCGGTCGAACGCTTCAATGTCATGCATGACATCCGCCGCGCGCGATACGGAGGCTGGGGCGTCTACTTTGATTCGGGCAGTTCGCATATCCTTGTTGAAAACAATCTGGTCTATGACACCGAGGACGGCGGCTTGATCCACGGCGGGCGCTCCATGAACAATACGGTGCGCAACAACATCTTCGCCTTCGGCGAGAAAACGCAACTGACGGTCGACACCGCGCCAGAGGGAGAGCCGATCCGTGTGGAGCGCAACATCTTTGTCTGGCAGGAACGCGACCTGTTCCTGCACGCGCCGCCGGCGCGCGGCCATTTCGCCAGCAACCTCTACTGGCGCGTCGGCCACGGCGCGCAGCCGTTGCAGGCGGCCGACACGCCGACCGGCCGCTGGCTTGCGCAGGAGCCCGGTGCCTGCGCGGCCGACCCGCTCTTCGCCGATGCGGCGCGCCGCGATTTCCGTTTGGCCGACGGATCGCCGGCGCGCAAGCTGGGCTTCGCGCCATTCGATGTCTCGGCGGCAGGACGCCGGCTCCGCGCTGGCAGCACCGACGCGCTGCCGCGCCCGCCTGAGGCTTACGCTCCGGCGCCCCCGGAGCCCGAGCGCCCGCTCGCCGAAGATTTTGAGGCGCTGGCTGTCGGGCAAGGACTCTTGGGCTGGCATCTCGCGTCCGGCGGCCGCAACGAGCTGGTGCAGGTGACCGACGCAACGGCGGCGGGCGGCCGGCATGCGTTGCGCGTCCGCGACGAACTCGCGGACTACGAGCCCCATTTCTATGCCTACCCCGTGCGCCGGCAAGGCGCGGTGGCCTTTTCCTGCGACCTGCGTGTCGGCGAGGGTGCGGCGCCCAGTCTGGAGCTGCGCGATGTCGATCCCTGGTACTCCTCCGGCCCGCTGGTCACGATCGCCAAGGATGGCCTGATGCGCGGCGCGCATGGCAGGGAGCTGCTCAAAATCCCGCATCAGGTGTGGTTCCATCTGGAATTGCGGACCGCTGTGGGCAAGGCCGGTACCGGCCGTTATGAGGTGCGCGTGCGCCTGCCGGGTGAGGCACAGGCGCGGGTGTTCACGGATCTGCCGTGCGCGCCGGGATTCAAAACGCTGGGCTGGGTCGGCTTCTGCAGTAACGGTGAGGTCGGTTCGGTTTATGAGGTCGATAACCTTGTCCTGACGCCTGCTCCGTGAGAGGGCGGGAAAGGCATGTATCATGAGACGCAAAGCGTGTGTGGCGATGGGTGTGTGGCTGTGCTGCGCGGCGCTGCTGGCGCGCGAGCCGGTGTGGATCTTCAACAACGGGCCCGATGTCCGGCTGATGTCGGTCGGCCAAGGACAGCTCTGCGCTGAAGTCGGCCTCACCAAATTGGTGCCGACCGGCACCGACCTAACCGTGACGGTGCCGATGGGTGCGGCGGATGCGTTCCCCGCCGCTGAACGCCCCTTCTTTGCCGTTCGTTACAAATACCGCACTGAGGTGCGGCAGGCCGGGCTTTTTTTCACGACCGACACGCTGACCGAGCTGTCTGACAAGAGTTATTCGCCGTTTCCGGTAACCGGCGACAGCACCTGGCGAACCGCGGTCGTGGACATGCGCGAGTCCGGAAACAAGGTGTGGAGCGGCACGGTCACCGGCTTCCGCTTTGATCCGATCAATCCCAGCGACTCGGATTCCGTCTGCGAAATCTCGCGGTTCGGTTTCTTCCCGTCGCGCGAAGCGGCGCAGCGTTTCCTCGATGCGGCCGTGGACGCGGCCGACTACGCGCAGCCCACGCGTTTCTTGGCGCCGATGCAGCAGGTGCGGATCCCCGGAGGGTGTCTGTATGACGGCTATGAGCGGAACGATTTTCTGCTGCGCTCGACTGCGGTGGCGACGCCGTCTGAAACGACGGTGGTCCGGTTCCTGCCGAAGGATGGCGCCGGCGGCGAGCGGGTGATCCCGCTTTGCGACACCAACCGTCGCGGCTACACGCGGTTCATCGCACGCCTGCCC
>MWEJ01000574.1 GCA_002071025.1 Verrucomicrobia bacterium ADurb.Bin070
GGGAACCATTCGGAGACCGCCTTCGAGGCGGCCGGCCACACGCCGGCGCCGCCCAAGCCGAGCGCGAAACGGGAAGCTCCCAACGAGCGGGGCCCTTGGGCCAGTGCCGACAACAGGTTCGCGAGCGACCACCCGATCACAAACACGGCCATGCCCGCGCGCGTGCCGATCCGGTCTACGAGCCGCCCGGAGAATAGAGACGCGACGGCATAGGCAACGAGGAAGAGATTGACCACGTTGGCGTAGTCGCGGTCGTCCATGCCGAGATCCGTCTGGATCGTGGGAGCCAGCGCGGACAGCGTCTGGCGGTCGACATAATTGAGGACCGCCGCGCCGGTGAGCAGCGCGGCGATCCACACTCGCAGATGTGGAATCTTCCGCTTCACTGCAAGCGGATCAGCGTGCCGCCGTTGCCATGACGGACCGTCAGGATGCCGCTGCCCGAGAAGTGCTCGTCATCGAGGATACGCGCGCCGCTGCCCGTCGCGCCGTAGGTGCCGCCCATGCGCAGCTTGTCGCCGAAATACAGGTAGCCGACGGATTCGTTCACGCCTGCCGCGAGGTTGACCTTCGCCCCGCCGCCGTCCGCGATGCGCAGCGACGCTTCGTCGGCCAGCGCAGCCGAGTTTTGCAACGTCAAGGTTCCGGCCGCGACCGTGATGTTGGTGCTGTTCGAGCCGAGGCTGCCTGACGTGCTGACCACCAGGTTGCCGTTGCTGACGGTCAGCCCGCCGGAAGTGGAGCTGACGCCTGACAGCGTCAAGGTACTGGAGCCGGTTTTAACGACGTCAAGGTTCCCCGTGAACTCCCCCGCGAACGTATAAGCGGCTGTGTTGTTGATCGTCAGCGTTGAGGGGGTTTCTTCAGTGTTTGTCACAGTGTGGAGATTGTCCGTCCCGACATCTGTCACCCCCGCTATGCTTTGATTGAATCCAGCCAGGTCGAGCGTCGAATTCGTCACGCCCGTCTGGCCCGCGCCCAGTCCCAGCCGAAGCACAGAACCGGTCGGAAGCGCATGGTCGATGCCGAGCTTGATGGTTCCGCACCTGATCCATGTGCTGCCGAGCCACGTGTTGTTAGCCGAGAGCAGGAGGGTGCCGCCCGTGTCGTTCGGCATGCGCACCACAACCTCATAAACGTTCGCGCCCGAATTGATGACGCCGCTGACCTCCAGCAGGCCACCGCCGGTGCATCCGATCCGCGCACTGTTTTCCGCGATGGTGACAGGGCCGCTCCATGTGTTGGTTGTGCCGTTGACGGATCTGATAGCGCCTTCGCCCGAGCTCGTGGCGCCAACGCCTTTGATGCTGACAGCGTTAGTGACCGTCAGATTGCCGGTCAGGTCCACTTGTCCTCCGACCGCCACTGCGACGTCACCCGCGCCCAGTGCATGGGCATGGTTCATCCTCAAAAAGCCGGCGTTGACCGCCGTCCCCCCGCGGAAACTGTTCGCCCCGCTCAGGACCAGGGTGCCGGCGCCGGATTTGGACAGGCTGCCGCCGCCGCTGATGGCATCGGCGAGGGTCAGCGTGCCCGATGTGAGTTCCAGTCCGCCGCTGAAGGAATCCCAATTCACGTCGTACGCGCCGAGCGAAGACGGGGGAGTCCCGGTAAACCTGAGGATGCCGCCCTGAAAAGTGAGAGGGCCGGCCGGCAGATTCGCCGTGGAACCTACGGTCAAGAACCCGCCCGCGAGGATCGTGCCGCCGCCATAGGTGTTGACCCCGGACAACGTCGCCGATTTCGATCCCATCTTGATCACCGAAGTCTCTGTTCCGTCAAGGATTGCAGATATCTCATAGTTCTCGTCTGAATTGTCGAACGTCACGCTGGAGGGCGCAACCGCACCCGACGCGGCGACCGTGAAGACGGCGGCGGCATCGTTGAACAAGACCGCGTCGCCTGCTGTGTAGGTTGAGGGCGTGCCCAGCAGCGTCCAGTTCGCGGTGGTGGTATCCCACGTGCCGGAGGCAGCGCCTGTCCATGTCAGGTAGGTGATGCCG
>MWEJ01000575.1 GCA_002071025.1 Verrucomicrobia bacterium ADurb.Bin070
CCAGTGCTGTTATGGACGACATTCGGCGTCTTTCCGCTCAGGAAGTTGGTCACTGCGGCGTAGGACACGAAGTCGCCCGTAGAAGGAACCGCAGCCAGCGTGTAGTATTCGCCGATCAGGCCTTGGGTGCCAAACGTCACGCCCAGCGTGCCGCCGGCAGTCTCGACCACACCGGTGACCGCAGTATTGCCGAACAGCTCCAGCGTTCCCGCGCGGATCTCGGCGTTGGCAAAGGATCCGTCCGGATGGGTTAGCCTCTGCGTCCCGCCGCCGACTTTAATCACATCGAGCTGCGGATCGGTGGTGCCGGCGAACGAGGCCGTCACGTTGTCCGCGCCGACATAGAGCGCCGTGGTGGTGCCCACGCTGTCCTTGACCTGTCCGGCACCGTTCAGGCCACCGACCTGCAGATCACGCCCATCGGTCTCCAGCATCGCGCCGGCAGCGATCGTCACCGCGCCTTTCCCGGCTCCGCTGGGCAGGACATTGGTTGCGGTCACGCGCAGCGTGCCGGCGTCGATGTAGGTGATGCCGCCGTAGCTGTTCTGTCCGGAGAGCGTGAGTGCGCCGCCCCCCTCTTTGCGCAGCGAACCCGCGCCGGAGAAGGGATAAGAGAGGGCCCAGTCGCTGTTGTAGTTGAGCGCGAGCGTGCCGTTGACCGCGAAGGTGCCGGCGGGCGACCAACTGAAATTCGCGCCGTTGCCGATGCGCAGGTTGCGCCCCGACGGGATGTCCAGCAGTCCGCTGTAACTGTTGTCAGCGCCGGCGAAGGTCACCCAGCCGCCGTCGGTGGCCGTGATTTTCCCTGACCCCGCCAGATTGCCGGCAACGGTCATGGCAAAGCTGCCCCACGGATGCAGCTCGAGTCCGCCCGGGCCCACCGTGACGCCGCGGTTGGCCGGCAGAGTGAAGTTGGCGTTGCCGCTGCGGATCACGCCGTTGTCCACATAGAGATTGTCCGGGTCGGGCGCGGCCGGCACGGCACCCAGTCCGTCCTCTTTGATGAAGAGCACCCCGCGGTTCGTCACCACCGTGCCGCCGGAGTAGGTGTTGCCGCTCTTCAGCTCCACGATGCCGGGCGTGCCGATGACCACGCCGGTCGCTTCGGCGCCGTCGGCCAGATTGCTCACGGAGAGCCCGCGGTTGGACGCACTGACGTAAACCTGATTGCCGCCGCCGAGCAGATAGGTGTCGGTCGCGGCCGCCGGCGTCAGCGTGCCAGCATAGTCGAGGCTCAGCTCGGCCGCGCCCACCGTGAGGCCGGGATGGTTGCTGAGGTCGATGTTCTGCGCCGCGTTGGCGCTGCCCAGCAGCAGCACGCCGGAGGAGCCAGACGTGATGCGTCCGGTGACCAGCGCGTTCACGTCCATCGCCGCGGTCAGGCGCAGGACCGCGCCGTGGCTCAGGTCGATGTCCGGCACGCCAGGCGTCCCCTGCAGGCCGAGCGCATTGGCATGGGCCAGCGTCACCGTCGCGCCGTCGATCTCTGCGCCGCCGGTGAAGGTGTTGTTGCCCGCGAGCGTCATGCCGCTGCCGTTCGCGCCGATGACGGTCAAATGGCCGGGCGTGGCGCCGGCGTCGGCGATCACCGCGTCGTAGACGACTGTGCCGCCCTCGGTTTCAAAGGTGTAATCGCCCTGATACGGGGTGAAGGTGCCGGTGTACGTCAGCGCCCCCACAAAGGCCAGCCGCAGATCCGGGAAGGACGAAAAATCGACGGCATCCGCGGCATTGGCCGGGAAGAGGGCGAGCGCGCCCTTGGATGCGGGATCCATGCGCGCCAGCAGCAGGGCCGGACCGCCCGCAGCGGCATAGCCGATCGCGGCATCCGCCGTGTTGGTCAGCGTGACCGTGCCCGCGTAGCCGGCCGGCAACCCGTTGGTGTGGCTGAAGAAGAGGTCGCCGGCCAAGACATCGATGTCGCCGGTGAAGGTGTTGGCGCCGGCGAA
>MWEJ01000576.1 GCA_002071025.1 Verrucomicrobia bacterium ADurb.Bin070
GAGCTTTACCTGCCGATCATGCCGAGACTGCGGACGGTCCTGCAAGGTCGGCTTGCCGAGCGGAAAGAGGGCGCGACCTACGTGTTCCCGGAAGCCGAGCGGGAATTGCGGACAAACCCGAGCGGCGTGTCACGGCGCATCAAGCGGGCTTTCGCTCTGGCGTTCGCAAAGCCGCAGGAAGCCACGCAGGACGCGCCGGAGCTTGTCCCCCTTGCAAAGACACTCCCCGAGGTCTTGAAAGCCGTACAGGCCGCGAAAATGACCGCCGGCAAGCGAGCCAAGATGATTGACCTTCTGAACCGCTACGCCAGCGGGCAATCGTACCGGATGATCCAACAAGAGCGGAGCATATCGCGGGGCGGCATTTCCACGCTGCTGCATGAGGCGCAACGGCTGGCAAAGGTGCGGTTCCTTGCCGACGCGCAAGCCCCCGGTATGAACGCCGCGATTCGGGACGTGACGCGGACGGCGCGGGCGGTCGGGCTGAAAGCCGCGTCCAAGTACGACTTTCACGGGCTGCGGACAACCTTTGTCACGCTGGCGTTGAATGCTGGCGTCGGCGTGGACAAGCTGAAAGCCCTTACCGGACACCATACGGTTGAAACGGTCATGCGGCACTACTTCAAGCCGAGGGGAACGGACGCCAGAAACGAACTGCGGGCCGCGCTTCCCGCGTCGCTGACCGAGACTGCCGCCGAGTTGCCGGAAGCCAAGACCGACCCGGTGGCGACGTTAGCGGCACAGCTTCAAGCGCTCACTGGCGAGCAACGGGCGCAACTGGCCGCGATGCTGGCGGAGCGTAAACAGCCCAAGTGCGCACAAGGGTTGACGAATAGTAACGCAGATGGTACTATATGAGCATGTTTGAGATTCGGGAGTATGCCGAAAACGGGCGCTCCCCGTTCGCCGATTGGCAGGACGGGCTCGACCCCGTGACGGCGGCGCGGGTGGACACCTGCCTGCGCCGCTTGGAGTTGGGGAACTTCGGCGCGGCGAAGCGTCTGCGGGGCGGCGTCTCCGAACTCCGGCTTGATTTCGGTCCCGGCTACCGCGTCTACTACGGGCTGGACGGCAAAACGATCGTCATCCTGCTGGGGGGCGGCGACAAGCGGCGGCAGCGGGCGGACATTGAAGCGTCTGTGCGCCGCTGGGCAAACTACTTGAAAGGCAGGTAAGCAATGGCACTCACAAAAAGTTATCGTGAAACGGTCGTCAAACGGATCAAGGGCGACCCCGCTTTCGCGCGCGCCCTCTACGCCGAGGCCGTGTCCGCAATCCTTGACGGCGAGGCGGCCGTCGGGCTTTCGCAGCTCCGCGACATCGTTCACGCGCTGGTGACGTTCCCCGAACTGGCGCGTGTGACCGGCGTCCCCGAAAAGTCCCTTCACCGCGCCCTGTCGGCGCACGGCAACCCCACGACGGCCACGCTGGGCCGGATCACGTCGGGAATTAGCAAGGCGACCGGATACGCGCCGCGCTTTGCGGTGTGAGGGGCGAAGGCGACTTGTCAACGTGCGGCCTGGCTTGGCGGCAACAGGCAGCATCGAAAGGGTTCCAATGAAAAACGAGGAGAAATTCATACGGAGGGAAAGAGGGGCCGATATAGTTCTTGAACTCCAACGTGAGGTATTAGAATCCTCGGTTGAAGTCTCTTACTTGCTGCGAAAAGCATTGCGGGCAGCAAGGAAGTTGAAAATCATTGACCAAGCATCGTGGATTCAATCCGAGTTGGAGGGGTATTTAGCAATAAACGGAAACTACTACGCCCTGCCCAAATACAGGTTTGTAAAGAGCAAGATCGACTACGAAAAAAGTACATCCAGCGGCACTGAATTTCATGACCCCCTTTTATCGGGACGCTCTCCGTCCGACCCCAATGAAAATACCGAAGATTATCCGTGTCATGTGTCAATCGCTGAAATTGAAAGATGGCTTAAAGGTAAAA
>MWEJ01000577.1 GCA_002071025.1 Verrucomicrobia bacterium ADurb.Bin070
ATGCCCTGCGGCACGGCGGGCGTCCGCCCGTCGTCCGCCGTGACGGTCGCCCGGACGTTCTCCGAGAGGTTGCCGCTCCAGTCCGCGCCCGCGTCCCAGACAATCTGCTTGCCGGTTCCGGGCCGCACGCCCGCGCCGATGTCGCCGGTCACGCTCGCGGCCGGCACGGGCGCGCCGTTGTCCGTGAGCGTCACCGTCACGGACAGCCGGTCGCCGTCCGTGTCCGCCGCGTCGTACCGGATGTCCACCAGCCGCGAGCCGCCGCCGCGCTGCAGCGCCCGCACGTTCGACACCACGGGATCGCCCGCGAGACAGGCCGCCGCACCCAACATGATCGCCGCCCAGAAAACCGTCCGCCGCATAGTCACCTCCGCTTTGTCGGTACCAAGCATAACACAAACATGCGGCGGGGGAGAGGGCTTTTTTTCGAAAGAATCGAGAGAATTGAAAGAATCGAAAGATTCGATTGAATCGATTCCGTCGATTCTCTCGATTCTATCGCTTCCCTCGCCTCTCTACCGCACGGTCGCGCCCAAGCCTTTGAGCTGCCCGGCGAAGTCCGGGAACGATTCGTTCAGAATCTCGGCGTGATGCACCGTGACCGGCGAAGGCGCGGACAGCCCGGCCAGCGCGAGCGACATCGCCAGGCGATGGTCGCCGCGCGCGTCGCACGCGCCGCCCGCCAGCGTTCCGCCCTCAATCGTGAACCCGTCGCGGCGCTCGGAGACCCGAACCCCCAGGGCCTTCAACTCGCCGCAGAGCACGGAGATGCGGTCGGTCTCTTTATAACGCAACTCCTCCGCATCGCGCACCTCGGTCACACCGGACGCGAAACAGGCGGCCACCGCGAACACCGGAAACTCGTCGATCATCCGCACCACCGTGTCCCCGCCCACGCAGACGGCCTTCAGCGGCGCGGCCGCCAGCCGGATGTCCCCCACCGGTTCGCCCGCGACCACGCGCGGGTTCTCCACCGTGATCCGGGCGCCCATCTCGCGCAGCACGTCGATGATGCCGGTGCGCGTGGGATTGACGCCGACATCGCAGACACAGATCTCAGACCCGGGAACCAGCGCCGCGGCGACCAGCAGAAACGCGGCGGACGAGATATCGCCCGGCAAGGTCATGCGCAGCGGGGCGAGCGGCCGCCGCAGCGGGGCGACCGCGACCGTGAGGCCTTCCACCCGGATTTCGGCGCCCATCGCGGCCAGCATGCGCTCGGTATGATCGCGCGACGGTCCCGGCTCGCGCAGGGTGCTGACGCCGCCGGCGGCCAGCGCCGCCAGGATCAGGCAGGATTTGACCTGGGCGCTCGCGACCGGCAGCGTCTCCTCGAGCGCCGTCAGCGGGAGAACGACGTGTGCCTGGCAAAAAGAGTAGGCACCTGCTTAACTGTTTACTGACAGGCTTGGTCGTCGATTGCGCGAACAGAGAACGACGTGTACCTCGCAAAAAAAGTCGGCACGTGTTTAACCGTATATTGACGGGCGTTATCGCGATTGTTTTCAACGAAAAAAAAGTTGAGCGGGGGTATTGACACGCGGTCATGAAAAAGTTAATACTGTTGACATCAATTGCGGAACGGCTGATTTTTTCAACGTCCTAGGACTCTGGGTTTCGGTTCGTCGTGATGGAGGAGTTGCCTGAAACAGGGCAACAGGTGATTTTTTGAAGTGTGGAGGCTTGAAGCCTAGGATCGTTATGGCGCCAACCCGTTGTTTTGAGGTTCAGCGTTCTCGCGTCCTTCTGACTCTTCCAGTATTCCACCGCAGACACTTTGGGACTGCCGCAGGTTCACGTTTGTGGACCGCGCAGGATAGGCGGGTTGCCTACGGAACCGTTTTTGGCCATGGGAGCCGGTTCCGCCAGACACAGAACAAACATGGCGTGAGTGAAGTACAGAAGGACAGAGACATGGACATCTATGTTGGC
>MWEJ01000578.1 GCA_002071025.1 Verrucomicrobia bacterium ADurb.Bin070
GAGCAGGGGAAAGAGATACCGGTACGTATTGTCTCGATGCGGGTGGGCTTGATCCGCAGCACGTCCGCTGATCGTGTCCATGAGGAACGGGCCGAATATGAGGCCGACGACCGGCGGTTAGCGGATTAGGATTAAGATTAGGATTACGATTAAGATTACGATTAAGCAGGGTATCCACCAACAGAACTGCCATGCGCCTGAGTGCGCATCTGTTCCACTGACCGTGAACGTGTGCCGCTCCGCTGTGAACGTGTCCGGCCAGACAGAATACCTGTCCCTCGGCATTACTCGGCATTATCCTTGATGCCGATTTGATTGGATGCGGCGGCCTTCGCCCGCGCGCACCGCGAGGTTTCCGAGCAGGACGAGTTCCGTCAGCGGGCCGGCATGGTCGAAATTCGAGCTGGCCGGCGCACCGCCGCGGCACGCGCGGAAGAAGTCGGCCTGGTGCGTGCCCTTGACGCGCGGCAGGGTCCGGGCGGGACGCGGGAAGGCGCGGTGCGCCGCTTCGGGCAGCATACGGCAACCGTCAGCATGGCGGCCCAGCACCATGATCCCCTTGTCGCCGATGAGCAGCGAGCCCTCTTCCGGCAGCTCCCGGTCGTATTTCTGCTCCAGCTCGGCGCGGATCGGCGGCAGATTCCATGCATCACGCGCGACGTGCTTGTAAGTCCCGTCTACCGTCTGCTTGTTGAACGGCTTGCCCTTCGCGAGGCCGTCGTGCCAGTAGAGCGTGAGCGGCGCCAGCCCGCCGCGCGCCGGGAACTCCCAGCGGATACGGCTGCCCACCGGCCAATAGTCGTCGCTGCCGCCGTTGGCCTCTTCCAGTTCGACCGCCGCAGGGTGCGCGAGCTTGAGCGCCCAATAGGCGTGGTTGATGATGTGGCAGCCCATGTTGCCGATCGACCCGTTGCCGAAGTCGCGCCACGAATGCCAGTCATGCGGATGCAGGCCGTCGTGATAGTCGCGATAGGGCGCGGGACCCAGCCACGCCTTCCAGTCGAGCCCCTCCGGCACCGGACTCACAGGCGGCCGCGCGATGCCGGACGGGAACCCGTTCGCGCGGTCGGTCCAGCAGTGAACGGTGTGCACCTGACCGATCGCGCCGGCGGCGACATATTCGCACAGCAGGCGGCTGCCTTCGCTCGACTGGCCTTGGTTGCCCATCTGGGTGACCACGCCGTGACGCCGCGCCTCGGCGACGAGCTGCCGCGTCTCTTCGATCGTGTGTGCCAGCGGTTTCTCGACGTAAACGTGGAGGCCGAGCCGGATGGCCAGCAGCGCCGGCAGCGCGTGCTGATGGTTGGGCGTGGCGATCAGTACGGCGTCCAGCTCACGCCCCATCGCGTCAAACAACCGGCGGTAATCTCCGAAGGTGCGGATCGCGGCGGTGTCGGTCGCGGGCGACACCTCGCGTACCCGTTTCAGAGCCGCATCAAGCCGATGCTTGTCCGGATCCACGACCGCGACGAGCCGCTCTTTACACAGGGCGGGAATGTGGACTCCAACCCCCTGCAGGCCGCAGCCGATCAGCGCCACGCGCAGCGGCTTCTTTTCGGTCGGCGCGATTTGGCCGCCCGCGCGCGAGACCATGAAGCTCCCCATCGCGGCCGCTGCCTTAACAAACGTTCTCCTCCCCCAGTTGACTGACATTTCTGCCTCCCTCTCTTGCCCTGTCAGCATGTCCAGCCGGCCCGGTATTCGGTCTTCACATGGCGGTTGAGTTCCGGCAGGTTGGTGCAGCGCAGCGCGGGTCCGTCCCACTCGACGCGCCGGCCCTGGCCTGCGAGGATCGCGAGGTTGCCCAACAGCACGATCTCGGCCAGCGGCCCCGCGTGGTCGAAGTTCGAGCTGGCCGGCGCGCCGCCGCGGCACGCGCGGAAGAAGTCGGCCTGATGCGTGCCCTTGACGCGCGGCAGGGTCTTGGC
>MWEJ01000579.1 GCA_002071025.1 Verrucomicrobia bacterium ADurb.Bin070
TCGACGGCTTTGAGGCGGGCCTCCGTCATCGCCTCCGCTTGGCCCGTTTGAGAGGCCGGAGCGACCGCACCAGACACCGGCGCCATCTGTCCCGCCCGCATGCGTCCCGGGCGCGCACCCGTTTGTTGTTGATGGGGCAGCGCTCGCGGCGGTCGGGGCGCATCCCGTCCGGCCAGCGGCACCGTCGCATGCGGTTTGGCCGATGAAGCGGCAGACGGTTCCTGAGCGTCTGCTTCAGGCCCCGCCTTGTTCAAGCGTACGATGACAACCACCGCAACAGCCGCAGCCAAAGCAACCAATGACATCAGAGACAAAATTGTTTTTTTATTGTGCTGCACAAATCACCTCTCGTTTGCATAACCGGTCGGGGAAATCCCTCTTGCGGAATGGCGGCACACCTCCATCCATTGTCTACCCGTTACATGCCCCCATTGTGCCGCATGAGCGGTTGATTTGCAAGCGATGCGCAAGGCAAGGCATTCCTGCCTGTCCATCCCAATCAAAACTCGTCTAACGGCTCCCGGCTTTCGACGCCGTAGGGCTTTTCGGCTTCCCAAGAGTCCTTGCATGGCCTTTCCCCCTGATTTATGATGGGAGCCGATTCACCGGAATAACCATGACTTCCTTTTTCCAACGTTTGGCCGAACGCCGCCGTTTCGGCATGCGGCCCGGGCTCGATACGATCAACCGCCTGGTCGAACGCCTCGGCCACCCCGAGCGCGACTTGGCGGTCATCCATATCGCCGGCACCAACGGCAAAGGCGCGGTCGCCGCGCTCTGCGAATCCGTCCTGCGCGCCGCCGGCTATCCGGTCGCCCGCTACACCTCGCCGCATCTGGTGCGCGTCCACGAGCGCTACTTGCTCAATGGTGCCCCGGTCAAAGATGCCATGCTGGAGGCCGCCGCCCGCGAGGTCGAGGAGGCCGTGCTCGCGCTGGAAGTGCAGCCGGACGCTCCGGAAACCACCTTCTTTGAATGCCTCACCGCCGTCGCGTTCGTCCTTTTCCGCCAGGCGGGTATCCGGCTGGCCGTGCTGGAAACCGGGCTGGGCGGACGGCTCGACGCGACCAACATCGTCACGCCGCTGGTCTCGGTGATCACGCGCATCGGGCTGGATCACTGTGATTGGCTGGGCGACACCGTCGAGCAGATCGCGGCCGAGAAGGCCGGCATCATCAAGCCCGGCCGCCCGGTGGTCTGCGCGGCGATGCCGGATGAGGCGCGCGCCGTGATTGCGGCCGCCGCCGCGCGGCAGGGCGCGCGCTGTATCGACGACGCCGACGCGGTGTCGGCCGCGGTCTCGCGCAGCACGCTGGCGGGACAGACTCTGACAATCAGCACGCAGGAGCGCGCCCTGCCGCCGATCCATGTGCCACTCGCCGGCGCCTTCCAGATCGAAAACGTCTGCGCGGCCGTCGCGGCGCTCGAGACGGCCGCGACCTGCGGCCTCGCCTTGCCCGACTCCGCGTTTGTGACCGGCCTCGCCTCGGTCTGCTGGCCCGGCCGGTTTCAATTGGCGGCAGCCGACCCGAACGTGATCGTCGACGGCGCACACAATCCCGACGGCGCGCGCGCCGTGCGCCAGGCGCTGAAAAGCTGCAAGGTCAAGGCGCCGGTCGCGCTGATCGCGGGCTTCTGCGGCGACAAAGACGCGCTTGCCCATTTGCGCATTCTGGCCCCGGCGGTCAAATGCGCGTGGGGCGTGGCCACCTCGAACCCGCGCTCACTGAGCGCCGACCAGACCGCCGGGCTGCTGCGCATGGCGGGCATCGACACGGTGGCCTCCGCGCCGGGCGTGCGCGAAGCGCTCGACGCGGCCCGCGCCTGGGCACGGGCCAACAACGGCGTGGTGCTGGTGTGCGGCTCGCTCTTCCTGGCCGGCGACGCGCTGGTGGCGCTGGGCGCCTACCCGTGGCCG
>MWEJ01000580.1 GCA_002071025.1 Verrucomicrobia bacterium ADurb.Bin070
TCAACGAGGAATCCGTCGCGCGCTTCGGTGCCCTTGATTGCGAACCAGCCCCACAAGCAGCAATGCGCATATGTATCGTCCGTCTTGTGACCAGAGTCCACGAGTACGGCTGAATCTAGGACGGCGTGTTTTACCTGATACGCTCGCACCGCCTCCCATGTTTCGAGTCGTTCGCACGCAAACAGGCGGCTTCGTCCGTCTGCGGAGAAGATGCGGATCAATGCCCAGAAGTGCGTCTGCTGAACGTCAACCAGCATCAGACGCAACGATTCATCTGCCCACGATTCGCCCATGAGATAGTCGCCGGCCGTATCCGCAATGCGGATTGACGGCGGCTCGTCTGCCCACGGTAGCGCCTCTTTCTTCTGCCGGAATTCTTGGAGGAGCACTGTGCGCCCGCGCTTCAATGCGGCCTGCGCGTGGAGAAATTCGACCGCGATCTGACCGAGCTGCGCGAAGTCGGACGCGATGCAGTTCCAGCGGAACGACCAGTGGCGCGGCATCGCATCCGAAGCCGGATCGGTGAATCGGCTGCCGCGATTCACGAGGATGGCGTTGCTCGCGTTCGCAGGTATTCTCCGCACACACAGCGGGCACTCGTATTCGACGGACTCCGACACGCGCCGCAAGTCCCAGGTGCCATCGTCGCGCTTCGCAGCGCCGTCCCACTTCACGCCGCCGACCTCTCCATGCCGACCGAACGACCAACGTGGCACATGTAGCCGTCGACAATGCGGGCACACGATCTGCCATTCCTGGCGCGTGCCCTGACGCCATGCCGTGTCGGTCTCGTCGCCCTCAAGCGAGCCGGTCGAAAGCTCAAGAATTGTCCGGTTGTGCGCAAACCGCGTGGTGCGCTTGTGCAGTTGCGCGGCCATGCCGGGAGCATACTGCCAAGTCTCGTCGAGTATCAGGTGCCGGATATGCTTCGACTGCGCGTTCGTCTCGTTCGCCGCCTGCACAAGAAAGCTCATGTGCGGAAAATGAATCGCCTGCGTCCGCTTTGCGTGCCGAGGCATCAGATCGAACCACCGCGCGACACGCGGGCACACGGAAAACATGCGCTGGAGTCGAGTCTCGGCGAACTCCTTTGCCATCTCATCCGTGTGCGCGAACCACGCCGTCAGCCCGGGCGCGTTATCCACGGCCCACGCGGCGAATACCTCGCCTATCGTGGACTTTCCGCCAGCAGCCGGTCCGGTGATCGTGACGCGCCTCGGTCCTTGTTGGCCAAGTACGCGCAACGGCTCAATGATCCACGGTGTCAGCGACGGGTCAAACGGACCTGGCCACGGAGACCACGACCCCACGACGATGTTTTCGCGAGCCCAGTCCGCGATGTCGCGACGATCAGGTGGGCGGAATGCGTCAGCAGCCGCGGCGCAGAGTGAATCGGCGGACGTCATGGTGCGGAGATTGCAGCGTAGGCAGCGTCGAGAGCCTCGCATATCGCGGCCTCGATAACCTCGGCGGGTTGGCCGGCGCAACGGGCTGGAAGGTCAACGCGCAACTTCGCGTCGAGCTGCGCGCGGACCTTGGCGAGCGTGGACTTGTACGCGGCGAGAACCTCAGCCTTGCGCCAGAGTTCGCCGCGCGCCTGCCCTAGCTCGATCTCCTCTGCCTCCTTGCGGATACGGGTCAGCTCGGTCTGTTCGAGCACGAGTTTCAGGCGTGCCGCCTTGATGTCTGGATCTCCGCGAACGCCCTTGCCGGTGCGCTTTTCTCGCCATCGGAGATATGCCTCGGGCGAACTACGAGGCGCGCCAAGCCCCCAGTCCCTCCGGACGGTTTCCGGGGTGACAGCATGCCCGGCTGCGCGAAGAGCCTCTGATATTTTTGAAGATGTCATCGTGCGTTGTTAACTAAACTTATGATTTTACACTTACAGGAATCTTTCGCGGTTCTGCGGACCC
>MWEJ01000581.1 GCA_002071025.1 Verrucomicrobia bacterium ADurb.Bin070
ACGCGGCTGGGCGCGGCGGCGGCGCGCGAGGCCCTGGTGTTTGTGGCAGGCGGCGAAGGGACTGACGCGCTGTCCAGCGACGTATGGCGGCTGGACCTCGACGCGCCGGAAAAGGGCTGGCGCGCGCTGCCCCCGCTGCCGGGCGTCAAGGGGCGCATGCAGGCACAGGCCTTTGTTCAGAACGGCGACCAGAAACGGACGTACCTGTTTGTGATCGGCGGATATGCCAAGCACGCGGATGGCGGATGGGTGGCGCTGACGGACGGGTACTCGTATGACTTGGCGCAACAGGATGACACCGGGGGCTGGCGGCAGATCTCGGCGGCGGCGCCCATCGCGGACAGGCCGTCTGCGTCCCCGGCGGCGGCCTGGCCGCTGATCGGCGCGAAGTGCGTGGCGACCGGCGATCAGCACGTCCTCTTCTTCGGCGGGCTGGACGCCGCGTATTTCGACGACAACCAGCGCAAGATGGCGTCGCTTACGGGCACGGCGCACGAGGCGCAGCGGATCGCCTATCAATCCGCCGTGCCCACGACCTGGAACCGCAATGTGCTGGTCTATCACACCGTGACCGACCGCTGGTTTGAACTGGGCGAGGTGCCGTTTCCGCCGACTGTGGCGGGCGCGGCGATCGGACGCGCGAACGGGGGCATCCTGCTGGCGTCGGGAGAGGTGCAGCCCGGCGTCCGCACGCCGCTGTGCGCAGTCGGACGGTTTGTCGCGCGCCGCAGGTTCCACCCTGTCAACTGGGCGGTCATGGGCGGATATTTCTGTGGGTTGGCCGTGATGGGCGGGTGGTTCATGCGCAAGAAAAAGAGCGCCGACGATTACTTCAAGGGAGGGGGGCGCATTCCGTGGTGGGCGGCGGGCATCAGCATCTTCGCGGCGATGTTCAGTTCGATCACGTTTCTGGCGGTGCCGGCGCTGGCCTACATGTCGGACTGGCGCTACGCCCCCAAATGCGCCTGCATCGCCTTGATCCCGCCGCTGGTGATCGGCTGCTATCTACCGTTCTTCCGCAAATTGAATCTCACCTGCGCCTACGAGTATCTCGAACTGCGCTTCAATCTCGCGTGCCGCCTGTTCGCGAGCCTGGCCTTCAATCTGTTCATGGTGGCGCGCGTGGCGGTCGTGGCCTATTTGCCCGCGCTGGCGGTCTCTGCCGCGACCGGTGCCGATATCAATGCGTGCATCGTGGCGGTCTGTCTGCTGACGATCGTGTACTGCGCGTTCGGCGGCATCGAAGCCGTGATCTGGAGCGACGTGGTACAGGGGGCGGTGCTGCTGGGCGGCGCACTGTTGATCCTTGTGCTGCTGGCGGCCGGCAGCGACGGCGGTGTCGCGGGCGTGGCCGCGGCGGCCGGCGGAGCCGGCAAGCTCCGCATGATCGACGCCGCGTTCGATTTCTCTCGCCCGGTGATCTGGGTCGTGCTGATCGGGGGGCTGGCGGAGTGCCTGATCTCCTACACCAGCGATCAGTGCGTGATCCAGCGCTACATGACCACCCGCGACGTGCGCGCGGCCGGCCGCAGCCTCTGGCTCAATGTGCCGCTGGGCATCGGCACCGGCGCGATTTTCTTCAGCATCGGCACCGCCTTGTTCACCTATTACCGGTCCCATCCTGAACGCCTCGCGGTGACCATGCCCAAAGCGGATTCCATCCTGCCGATGTTCATGACCCACGAGCTGCCGGTCGGAGCGGCCGGCCTTGTGCTGGCCGGCCTTTTCGCCGCGACGATCACCACGCTGGCGGCCAATCTGAATTCATCGGCGACGGCGATCACCGGCGATTGGTTCGTCAGGCTGCGGCGCGGCGCGACCGGCGACCGCGCGCAGGTGTGCATCGCGCAGGGCTGCACCGTGGCGGTCGGCCTGGCCGGCATGGCGGGCGCACTGATCTTGGC
>MWEJ01000582.1 GCA_002071025.1 Verrucomicrobia bacterium ADurb.Bin070
GATCCTGCCCGATCTCGGCACCACCGGCATCGACGGGCTCTTCACGCCGGTCCTCGCCTTCCGCAGCCTCAACGAACAGCAAGAACAGTTTTGCTTCCAGGAGTGCACGGCGTGCACGCAAGCCTGCCCGACCGGCGCCCTGCGCCCGCTGACCATCGTGCGCAAACAGCAGACCGCCATCGGCCTCGCCCAGGTCTGCAAAAGCCGCTGCATCGCTTGGGAAAGACACGAGTACTGTGTGGTCTGCCAGGAGTACTGCCCCTACCATGCGATCATCGAGGTCGAACGCAACGGTGTCATGTGTCCGATCGTCGACGCCGACAAATGCCGCGGCTGCGGCGCCTGCGAGAGCCAGTGCCCGGCCCTGCCGATCGCCATCGTGGTGAACGGCCGCGCCCGGCAGCCGGTTCTCGCCCACCCCTCGCCGCAGTTGTGAGCCGGAAGAAATCATGAACGTTCTGCTGCACACTTGCTGCGCGCCCTGCGCCAGCCACTGCGTGCTCGCCCTGCAGGCGCTGGGACACGACGTGACGCTTTTTTACGCCAACGCCAACATCGCGCCGCATGAAGAGTTCCTCAAGCGTCTCGACGCGGTCCGCCTGCTGGCGGAACGCCTGAGTGTGCCGCTCCTGATTGACGAGCCAGACCACAACGCCTGGCTCCGCGAAGCGGCGAACGGGTTTGAGACAGAACCGGAGCGCGGCGCACGCTGCGCGCGCTGCTTCCGCTACAGCCTCTGCCGCACACGCGCGGCGATGGCGGCGCGCGGGCTGGACGCCTTCACCACCACGCTCACGGTCAGCCCGCACAAACACGCGCCGACGCTCTTTCAGGTCGGTCGCGACCTAGACGCCACGCGCTTCCTGGCGATTGATTTCAAAAAACGGGACGGCTTCAAACACAGCCTTCAACTTGCCGAAGCGTTCGGGCTCTACCGGCAGAGCTACTGCGGCTGCGAATTCAGCTACCGCAACGAAAACAGCGTGCCAAAGTTGTAGACCAGATACGCCGTCTTATTCTCCGCGTCATAGTTCACGATCCAACGCGCGGGCAGCGTCCCGACAGCGCCGAACGGCGCGGTGAGCGCACCGGTGCAACTGGCGACCGTGTACTTCTTGAAGCGCGAGAGCTGTTCAGGATTCTCGACCTGCAGCGCGAGGGTCGCGAGGGCCAGGTCGCCCTGCACGTGCAGGCGGTCGGATGCCCCATCCTCCGATACCGCGACCGACAGCGTGCAGCCCGCGATCGATGCCGCGTTCCCGGCCAGCGTGAGCGTGCCGCAGCCGCCGGCGTCGCCGGGCGCGAGCGTGTCCGTCACCGTCAACCCGGCCAGGTTCGTGACCATGCCGCCGCCGCCCAGCCCCGCCAGCGTCTGCGCCTTGCCGTTGACGTCGAAAACCCCGTTGGACGCCGCCATGACCGTGTTGGCCGGAGGCAGCGCATGGTCGACCCCACAGACCAGCGTGCCGGCCTCCACCGTCGTCACGCCGTTGTAGGTGTTGGTGGTCGCAAGTGTAAAAGAGCCGGCTCCGAGTTTGCGCAGGCCGCCGTCGACCTCCGCCCCGCTGTAGATCGGCTGCTTGCTGTCGACGGCAAATGCCTGACTGTCAATCACCGCCCCGCCCTCACGCACCATGAACCGGATGCCGTTGAGCCAGTTGGTGTGCGTAGTGCCCATGAAATCTGACCGCGAACTTTTCGCCACCACCTTGCCGCCGTTGAAATTGACCACGCCCTTGGAGGTCGTCTTTTCGTCAATATAAAACCGGTGCAGCCGGAGCGTGCCGCCGGTGTTGACATTCACCACGTTATTATCCATCCCGCTGCTGTTCTGCGAAATCCGCAACGATTGCAAATCCAGCACGCCGCTGCCACTGACCGTCGTATTG
>MWEJ01000583.1 GCA_002071025.1 Verrucomicrobia bacterium ADurb.Bin070
TGGGCTTGATCCGCAGCACGTCCGCTGATCGTATCCATGAGGAACGGGCCGAATATGAGACCGACGACCGGCGGTTAGCGGATTAGGATTACGATTAGGATTACGATTAAGATTACGATTAAGCAGGGTATCCACCAACAGAACTGCCATGCGCCCCGGGCCCGATCAAAACTGGAATCTCTTATTTGACAGTGAGCACCATGCGTTGTTATCCTAAGACGCATTCTTTTAACGTACCATGCCTTTTTTCAGCAAAGGAATGTCCGCCGTGAATCTCGCCGTCTCTCTACCTCTGCTCTCGTTCATCCTTCTCGGCAGCCTGTGTGCGTCGTCCGTTCGTGCGCAAGGTGTTGATTCGCTGACATCCGCCCGGCGCTTCACAGGTGCGAACGGCGAGGTGCTGCTCTATCGCCTCTACCGGCCGGCCGACGCAGCCGCAGACCGAAAACTTCCGCTTGTCCTGTTTTTGCATGGAGCTGGTGAGCGCGGCACCAACAACGTCAGTCAGCTCAAGCACGGGATCGAGGCTCTGATCCGCCACGGCCAGCAGACCGGCGACCCCGCCATCCTGTTGATCCCGCAATGCCCGACCGACAAGAAGTGGGTCGATGCTCCGTGGAATGCGCCGTCGCATACCATGCCGGCCGAGCCGTCGCCCCCGCTGCGTCTGGCCCTGGAACTGGTCCGCGCAACCCTGGCGGCCCTGCCGGTCGATCCGTCGCGCGTGTACGTGACCGGCATCTCCATGGGCGGATACGGCACATGGGACGCGATCCAGCGCGAACCGCGCCTGTTCGCCGCGGCCCTGCCGATCTGCGGCGGCGGTGACACCGCACAGGCGCCAGCCATCAAGCGTGTTCCGATCTGGACCTTCCACGGCGACAAAGACGGCGCCGTACCGGTCAGCCGTTCACGCGACATGGTCAGTGCCCTCAAGACGTGCGGCGGCAACATCCAATACCGCGAATACCCCGGCGCCGGCCACGATGTCTGGACCCGCACCTACTCCGACAGCGAGGTCTTGAGCTGGTTTTTCGCCCAGCGGCTTGCCGGTGCGGATCGATAGTCCGCCCCGGCCCAATTGCGGCATGCCGTTTTTTCAACCCAAACCCCGTCCACGAAAGCATATATGCCCACATCTGACGACGTCGCCTCTCTCCACTTCCGCGGCCAGACCCACGAGTTCCCGGTGATCACCGGCAGCGAGAACGAACTCGGGATAGACATCGCCGCCCTGCGCAAAAAAACCGGCGCCGTCACTCTGGACTACGGGTATATCAACACCGGATCCTGCGAAAGTGCCATTACCTATCTGGACGGCGAAAAAGGGATTTTGCGCTACCGCGGATATCCGGTCGAGGATCTCGCCGCGAACTCGCGCTTCGTGGAGGTCGCCTATCTCCTGATCAACGGCCACATGCCCACGCCGCACGAACGTACGGAGTGGTCAGGCCTCTTGAATCAGCACTCGATGATCCACGAAGACATGCGCCACTTTTTCTACAGGTTCCCGGATCACGCCCACCCGATGGCGATCCTCTCGGCGATGGTGGTGTCGCTTTCCACTTTCTATCCCGAACTCTCGCAGCACCGCCCCGAGGAGCCCGAAGAAGCGATCCACATCGCGGCCACACGCCTGATGAGCAAGTTGCGCACGGTCGCCGCCTTCTCGTACAAGAAATCGATCGGCGAACCCTTTGTCTATCCGCGCCACGACCTCAAGTACTGCGCGAACTTTCTCAACATGATGTTCAGCTCGCCGGTCTGTCCGTATGAAATCCGGCCTGAAGTCGTCAAGGCGTTGAATGTGCTGCTGATCCTCCACGCCGACCACGAGCAGAACTGCTCGACTGCGGCGGTGCGGCTCGTCGGCAGTGCGCGC
>MWEJ01000584.1 GCA_002071025.1 Verrucomicrobia bacterium ADurb.Bin070
CGTGGCCGGCAACGTGTCCGCGCTGATCGACGCCGCCTTGGGGGCGGCGGAGGCCGGTGCGGATATCTGCGTGTTCCCTGAGCTGTGCGTGACCGGCTACACGTGCGGCGATCTCTTTTACCAGGCCGCACTGCTGGATGCGGCCGAAGCGGGTCTGGCTTCTTTTCTGGACGCGACGCGCGCGCGGGCGACGCTGTTTGTGGTCGGGCTGCCGCTCAGGCTGGACGGGATGCTCATCAACGGCGCGGCGGCGTGCTGCCAAGGCCGGGTGATCGGGGTTGTCCCGAAAAGCTGCCTGCCCAACACGCAGGAGTTTTATGAAGGTCGCTGGTTTACGTCCGGGCGTGAGATAGCGGCCCCGCAGATCAGGGTGTGCGGCAAGCCTGTGCCGTTCGGCACAGGCTTGCTGTTCGAATCGGCGTCTGATCCCGCATGTTGCGTCGGCATCGAGGTGTGCGAAGACCTGTGGAGCCCGCAGCCGCCGAGCCAGGCGTTGGCGGTCGGCGGCGCGACCCTCCTCTGCAATCTCTCGGCCAGCAACGAGCGGGTCGGCAAGGCCGACTATCGGCGCCTGCTGGTGGCCGCGCAGTCGGCGCGCTGCCTCGCGGCGTATGCGTATGCCGGGGCCGGCGTGGGCGAGTCCACGACCGATCTGGTCTTTGGCGGTCACACGCTGATTGCCGAAAACGGCCGATTGTTAGCGGAGGGTGAACGCTTCGTGCGCGCCGGCACCCGTGTTCTGGCTGACATCGATCTCGAGTTTCTGCTGCATGAGCGGCGTCAGAATGCGGTGTTCGCGGATCATAGCGCACGCACGGCACTCTTGCGCCGGCTGACGTTCGGCGGAGGGACGGCGGTGCAGCCGGCCGAGGCTCCGATTGCCACAGAACTGTTGCGGACCGTCGAGCCGCATCCCTTTGTGCCCGCTGATCGGGCCTGCCGCGATGAGCGGTGCGCCGAAGTGTTCGCGATTCAAAGTTCCGGACTCGCCACGCGGCTGCTGAACACGGGGTTCAAGGCCGCGGTCGTGGGCGTGTCGGGCGGACTCGATTCAGCGCTGGCGCTGCTTGCGGCGTGCGAGGCGTTTGACCGTGCCGGGCTTGACCGGAGCGGACTGCATGCGGTGACGATGCCCGGTTTCGGCACGACGGCCCGTACGCTCGACAACGCGCGGCGGCTGTGCGAGGGACTGGGCGTGCCTCTGGAGCAGATCGATATCACGCAGGCATGCCGCCAGCATCTGGCGGATTTGGGACACGACGGCGTGTCACACGATATCGCGTTCGAAAACGCGCAAGCCCGTGAACGGACCCAAGTCCTGATGGACCGGGCCAATATGCTGCATGCGCTGGTGGTGGGGACGGGTGACCTGTCAGAAATCGCCCTGGGGTGGTGTACCTTCAACGGCGATCAGATGAGCATGTACGGTGTCAACGGCGGCGTGCCCAAGACGCTGGTGCGCGACGTGATCGCATGGGTCGCGCAACGCCGTGTCAACGAGGTGGCGCGGGCGGCCCTGCACGAGATCCTGGCTACGCCGGTATCTCCAGAATTGTTGCCGGCTGACGCCAACGGGGAGATCGCGCAAAAGACCGAGGATGTGATCGGCCCGTATGAGCTGCACGATTTCTTCCTCTACCACTTTGTGCGCTGCGGGGCGTCCGAGGCGAAGATCCGGTTTCTGGCGGGCATCGCGTTCGCCGGATGCTATGCGCCTGATGAGATCGCCCGCTGGCTCGCCCTGTTCCTGCGGCGCTTCTACACGCAGCAGTTCAAGCGTTCCAGTCTGCCGGACGGGCCGAAGGTGGGCTCGGTCGGGCTGTCGCCGCGCGGCGACTGGCGCATGCCCAGCGACGTGCCCG
>MWEJ01000585.1 GCA_002071025.1 Verrucomicrobia bacterium ADurb.Bin070
CCTTTGCTGCAGCAGAAGCTGGGGCTGGGGCTGCTGCCGGCGCAAGGTGTGGCTTCGAAGGCGCAAGCCAACTGACCGCTTGCTGTTCGGAAGGAGTTGCTGCCGCCACCTGATTGTGGACGCCAACAGGCGCGCTGATGTCCGCCGCCCCGTCCATAACCTTTGACGCGGTTTTCGCGCCGCGGGCCGCAATTCTTTTCGCCGCTTTGCTCGAACTTGAGACCGCGGGAAACAGCGAGGCCGACAAAATGCCCAAGATCCCCACAACGACGACGATCTCGGCGGCAAGCTGTGTCAGCCGGCGGTGGCGCCGGACGAACCAGTTCTCTTTTTGCGGACGCACCTCCAACAGCGCGCGCCTGCGGGCGTCATCGAGGCGCATCTCCGTCTCTTCCGCCGGCGCCAGCGTTTCGCGCAGCAGCTCGACGGTCGCGCGGAGTTCCGCCGCCGTCTTTCCGCATTCGGCGCATGTCGCGAGATGCGCCGCCATCTCGACCGCATCCGGCTCGGACAGCTCGCCCAGCAGATAGGCGGTCAGCAGTGATGTTTTCGAGCAAGGGTTCATCGCGCGCCTCCTTCCATCTTGCGCACTTCACCGGAAAGCCGGATGACCGCCGCATGCAACAGAGCGCCGACGCATCCCGTCGTCTGGCCCGTCACCGCGCCGATCTCCTCATAGCTCATCCCCTGCTGCAGGCGGAGCAGGACCACCTGCCGCTGAGCAGGCGTGAGGACCCCGAGGCATTTCGTCACGACCGCCGCGCGCTCGTCCGGACAGGGGTCCTCGTACAGGCCTCCTCCCGTCTCGGCCATGACCAGCGCCACATGGCCATCCTGGTGACGCCGGCGTCGCTCCTCGGTCCGGATGAGATCCACGGCCTCGTTATGCACGACGCGGAAGAGCCAGTTTTTCAGGCGCTCATCCGGGCACATGCCCGGCTGCCACTGCCGGAACAATTTGACCATCGCATTCTGCACGGCGTCTTGCGCCAGCGTGGCGTTGTTCAGCAGCCGCGCGGCATAGCGCAGCAGAGGCGTCTGAAAGTGATCTATGACCGCCTCCATTCCGGCCTGCCTGCGTGCCGCGCGCGCCTCGGGCTCTTCATTCGGGTCTTTCATATCACCGCGGATCCCCGTCTTTCCGATCTGTTTCAACCCTAATACGTTTGCCACCTTGGGTTTCTTTACGGGTCATTCAAATAATTATTGAACAGCATATTTAAATAGTACCGCATTGTGCCGCCGTTGTCTTCTCTCATTTGAATCCGACAGGGCGCATGGCAGTTCTGTTGGGGCCAATCAATCATAATCATAATCTTAATCTTAATCTTAATCTTAAGCATAATCTTAATCTTGCACATCGGACTTTCTCGAGAGTGGACTGCGCCCATGAAAACGAGCTTTGATCACGAGAAGCTGTCTGTCTATCAGGAAGCGATTCGATGTGAGGCTTGGGTGGAGATCTCCTGGAAACAATTAGTGATGTTGGTGCCCATCGTCTCGATGCGGGTGGGCTTGATCCGCAGCACCTCCGCTGATCGTGTTTATGAGGAGCCGGCCGAATATGAGGCCGACAATCGGCGACGAGCAGATTAAGATTACGGAAATCTGCGTAATCTGTGGACAGAAACTTGAAGTTACCGGCAAGCTATCCGGCACCCGTGAAAAAGATGCGCAAGACTGGGGGCGCGGACGGCCCCGTCCGCGGGAAAGACGGTCAGTGCGGCGCGCCGCCCCCCCGGCAAGACGCCAACCGCGCGTCTGCTTGGCCTAAGGTTTCACATCGCGGACGGGGCCGTCCGCGCCCCCGACTCTTCGTTCAAAGCACGCGCTCAACGCTAACGTTGGGAGTAGACATCG
>MWEJ01000586.1 GCA_002071025.1 Verrucomicrobia bacterium ADurb.Bin070
GCGGTCCCCAGTATTGGCTGAGCCGGAAGGCGCCGCCGGCATGCGCGGCGAGACGGGCCTCCACGCCATCCGGCCAGCCGTAGCACCCCATGATCATGCCGCCGCCGTGCGTGTGGATCGGGGCGGGCGAACAAAGGAGGTCCACCGGCTCGCCCAAGCTCTGCTGGAAAAAGGTCAGGCCCACCGTACCGCCCCGGTCGCGGAACGTCTGCCAGATGCGAGGCCCCTGCACCAGGACGCAGGACTGCTCCCAAAAGGCCGCGCGGCGCAGCAGCGGATCAAAAAGACCGTTCGCGACCATACCGTGCGCCGCCGGCGCCAAGCCGGTGCGCAGGGAAGCCTGGGCGGTGCAGGTCAGGGCCGGGAAGACCGGCGCGAGCGGGCGCAGCGGCAGACCGGCCACCGCGCGCACACCATGCCGCGCGGCCCAAACGTGGCCGAACGCGGCGACCTGAATCACCAACATTTTTTTCATGCAAGGTCCTCGGCAATGAAATTCCTGACATTATAGCGTTGCGGATGCCGGAACAAGAGCCTAAAATGAACACCTTGAAAACGGGGATTGGATCCTCGACGGATGTTTTTTTTGAAAAACCGGTTGACTTTCCCCGGCATAACGTGTTCAGTATCAATGTGCGAGGGGCATTTTTGGGGACTGGGCTGTAGCTTGTGAACGTTTTTTTGACCATCATTACGCGAACGACGCTCGTCGTGGCTTTGATTCTCGTGCTTGCGGCGGGGGTGGTGACCATTGCGCCCAAATTTTCACAAATGAGTGGCTTGGCGCAACAGCGCAATGAGTTGCTGCGGCGGATCGACTTCAAGGGGCACGAGATCAAGGTGTTGAAAGACAAGCAGCAGCGTTTCAAGACCGATCCGGAGTTTGTCGAACGTGTCGCCCGCATGAACCGGCGCGTGCGCCCCGGCGAACTGGTTTTCGTGTTCGACGCCGAACCGGTGCGGTGACCCCGAATGAAACGCGTCATCCGGTTTGCCGCTGGATTGTTGCTGATCCCTTTGTGTGTGGCGGCAACATGGGCGCTGTTTGATCTGCTGCATGGTCTGGCGTCCGGCACTGAGGCGCTCTTCTCGCCGGAGGCCGTCTGGTTGTTCGCCGGGTACACGCTCTGGCTGTTGATTTGGTTTGTGCTGCCGCAGCCCGTGCGCGCCTATGTCATGGCGCATGAACTGACACACGCGGCTTGGGCCTTGCTTTTCGGTGCGCGCGTGCGCGGCATGCGCGTGACAGCCACGGGCGGCAGTGTGCGTCTCTCCAAGACCAACCTGCTGATCACGCTGGCCCCCTATTTCTTTCCGCTGTACACCGTGTTGGTGATTCTGTTGCGATGGACGGTCGAGCGCTTTGTGCAACCGGTCCCGCTGCCGAATGTTTGGCTCTTTCTCGTCGGCCTGACCTGGGGCTTCCACCTGTGCTTCACGGTCCAGAGCCTCTTGACCCGACAGCCCGACATCCACGAGTACGGACGGATCCTCTCATATGCCGTGATCTATCTCTTCAACCTGTTGGGCATCTGCATCTGGGTGGTCTGCACCACGTCGGCCACGCTGCCGGCCCTGGTCGCCGCGTTGCTGATACGCACAACATCCATCTACGGGGGCGTCAACCACCTGTTGACGCGCGCCATCATCGCAGCCGTTGAGCGCTTGCGCGGATGACCCGCTGCCGCGCGAAAGCCGTTGTCACGAACGGTCCCTCCTTGGTATGATGGTGGTCATGTTGAAGCTGTCTTCCACAAAAAATGCTCCCGGCAGGCGATCCGGCCAAGCCATGATCGAATACGTGATCGTGTTCGTGTCCATGTTGGCGGTCGTCGCGGTGTTGGCGCTTTTT
>MWEJ01000587.1 GCA_002071025.1 Verrucomicrobia bacterium ADurb.Bin070
CACATGAAAACGCATCTGGCCGCCGGGGCAGGGCAGAAAGAGCGCGGTCTTGCCGGACGGCACTTTTTCCAGCAGGGTCACCATGCTGCCGTCGGCCCGTTCCACCACTTTAGCGACCGCCGCGTAACCGGTGCCGCCGGTGTGCGCGCGCATCCAGAGATGGAAGGTTTTGCCGGAAGGGTCATGCCAGGCGTGGCCGGGATCGGTAAACTGGATCACATTGGTTTCCAGCCACCCGATCGGCGCGCTGTTGCGACGCGGCGCAGGCAGCGCTCCGCGTGGATAGGCGGAGTCATAGAACGGCACGCCGAAAAAATCAATGGAGGGATCTTTTTCGATGTTCGGGATAGTGTCGCGGAACGACAATTCCGAGGCGAACGTCCAACTCTCGCGCCGCGTGAGATCGGCGTCCAGCCGGCCGCGAAGCAACACCGGAGCAAGTTCGCCGACCGGCCACGATTGGATCGCCTGCGTCACGCGCCGCTCCATCACGAGATAGACGCACCCGTTGGCGGTCCAGACGTTGCACGCTGACTGGTGCCAGTGTTGCTTGTCGGTCAATCGGGCAGGTTCCGACCAGGTTTCGCCGTTATCGTCGGACCGCACCACCATCAGGTCACCGGCCTGTCCCAGCACATACAGCGACGCGCCCGCCACGAACGGCCGCGCGTGGCCGAACGGGAAAGACGCGCGCTGCGCCCAACTCTTGCCGCGGTCGTCCGACACGAAGATCCGGCCGCGCGGCTCTCCTTTTTTCCAACCCGAGCCGCCGAAATCCATGGTGGCCACTAGCCGACCGCGCGCGGCAACGGCAAGTCCCGGAGTGTAACAATACACATTCGAAGGCGAATGCGATTCGCACACCACCACATAGTCGTCGGCCAGCGGCCTGACGCGCCACGGCGTTTCCGCCCTCGTGCCGGCCGCGATGGCGGCGATACCGCTTGTGATCCATACTCGCACACAGACACCCATACCCACCCTCCCTTTCACAGCCCTGCTTTATTTCAGTTGCGATGCGTCGATGACCGCATGTTTGACGTTCGTCCGTTTCCAGGTGTAGGTGACATGCACGCGCCCGTCCGCAGCCTGGATCACGGCGGGATACGAAAATTCTGCCGCCGGCGCGTTTTCAAGAATCAGCGCTTCACGCCAGCGGAGTCCGTCCTCGGAAAGCATCACCGCCAGCGGAGTCCGGCCCTTCTCGACCGGGTTACAGACCAGCAGGTGACGTCCGTCCTTGAGGGTCACCGCATCCGTCCCCGCGTTCGGATTCGGCACATCCAGCAACGTCATCTCGCCCCACGTCCGCCCCATGTCTGTCGAAAAGATCGAGAAAATCCGCCGTTCTTTTGTCCGCCCCACCATCTGCAGCCGGCTGTCCGGATGCGTCAAGAAACTCGGCTGGATCGCGTTGATGTGCCGTCCGTGCAGGTGGCCGGTCCGCGACCACGCCGCGCCCGCACCGTCGGTCGTCTCGACATGCACCAGCCACGGTCCGAACTCCGTGCTGGCCCCGCACAGCACACGTCCGTCAGGCAGCGCCAGCGGCTTGTTTTTGATCGGGCCGATCATGCCGTTCGGCAGCCGTTCCGGCTTGGACCACGTGCGCCCGTTGTCGCGCGAAATCATGCGTTCGCCCCACCACCACGTGCAGTCCGGTCCGACCTTGAAGAACAGTGTCAAAGCGCCGTCTTTTGCGGCATGCAGCACCGGGTTCCAGCAGGGATGCCGCGTGCCATCCGGCTGCACGCCGTTGGCCACCTCGCGCGCCGGCAGCCACCGTCCGTTCTCCCGCCGCGCCAGCCAGACACCGACATCCGGATGCTTCTCGCGCGTGCCGCCGAACCA
>MWEJ01000588.1 GCA_002071025.1 Verrucomicrobia bacterium ADurb.Bin070
GAGTATCTGATGGCCTTCAAGACCACCGGCAACTGGCTCACCATGGAGGCCAACGGCCTGTATCACGTCGGCGCGCTCTTTCCGGAATTCAAGGACGCCGCGCAGTGGCGCGCCACCGCGCTGGAACGGCTGACCGCCGAGCTGGACATCCAGGTGTATCCGGACGGCGCGCAGATCGAACTTGCCCCCGGCTATCACGGGGTTTCGGTCCAGAATTTCTTGGGGCCGGTCAACCTGGTGCCGCTGACCGGTTGTGCGGTGCCTGACGCATACACCGCCAAAATGGAGCGGATGTTCGATTATTTTCTCTATTCGATGCAGCCGACCCGCCAGACGCCGGCGCTGAACGACTCGGGCGCGGGGGGCGTGGAGCGCTGGATGCAGACCGGTGCGAAGTTATTCCCGCACCGGGAGGATTTCCGCTGGCTGGCGACGCGCGGCAAGGAGGGCCGGCCGCCCGCGACGACCTCCCACCGGTTCCCTTACGCGGGTCAGTTCATTCTGCGCGGCGGTTGGGAGCGGCAGGATCTCTGGCTGTGCATGGACGGCGGTCCGTTCGGTTACGGCCACCAGCACGAAGACAAGCTGGGCGTGACCTTGACCGCGTTCGGCAAGCCGCTGCTGGTGGAGGGCGGCGTCTACACCTATGATGCAAGCGACTGGCGCCGTTACGTGCTCAGCAGCCGCGCCCACAATCTTGTGAGGGTCGACGGGCAGGACCAGTGCCGGCGCAAATCGCCGCGCGACACCTACGTGGTCAAAGAGCCTGAACCGTGTGTGTGGGAACAGCACGCCGCGTTCGATCACGCCGCCGCTGTGTTCGAAGAGGGCTGGGGCACCAATGCCGCGCGGATCGTGCGCCATACGCGGCATGTCTTTTTCGTGAAGCCGGATCTGTTTGTCATCGCGGACGAACTGGAAGCGCTCGACGGGCAGCCCCACCTGTATGAGACGCTCTTCCATTTCGACGCGCCCGATGTGCGTGTGGACGGCTTGCAGGTGGCCACGCTGGGCGAGGGGCCTTCGCTCTCCGTGGCCGCATTCGGCGCGGACGGCGTGAGCGTCGTCAAGGGACAGACGGAGCCGGTGGTGCAGGGATGGCTGCCGGATTCGTCGGCCGGCTACGGCGGCGTGCGCCCGATCCCGACCGCGATTTACCGTAAACAGGCCGCCGGCACGGTGCGGCAGCTTTATGCGCTCGTTCCCGCTGCCGGGGCACCCGCCATGCCCGTCGCGGCGTTGAGCACGGATGAGTCGGCGCTGACGGTGACGCGCACGAACGGCGCGGTTACACGTTTGCGGTACTCGCGACAGTTCGCTCGCTAAGCGCATCATGTTGCGACCCATGCACCCACGCCTTGCGAGTGGTCGCGGATTGGTGTAAAGTCAACGCATGTTCAATGATTAAAGGAGGTTGGCGATGAAACCGAGGCAAATCCGGGGCGATGTTTTTTGGATGGGGGCTATCGATTGGAACCGGCGGCTGTTTGATTCCCTGATTCCGCTGCCCGACGGCACCAGCTACAACGCGTATCTCGTCAAAGGCGACGAAAAAACGGCGCTGATCGACACGGTCGATCCGGCCCTGTTCGAGACCTTGAAGCGGCAGTTGGCCGAGGTGCCGCGCGTCGATTATCTGGTGGCGCAGCATGCCGAGCAGGATCATGCAGGCTCCATTCCCGCCGTACTGGCGATGTATCCCGAGGCTGTCGTGGTCTGCACGCCGAAAGCCAAGCCGCTGCTGATCGACCACCTCGGGCTTGACGAGGCGCGCATCCGGACGGTCGCGGACGGCGAGACGCTCGCGCTGGGCGGCAAGACCCTGCAGTTTTTCCACACGCCGTGGGTC
>MWEJ01000589.1 GCA_002071025.1 Verrucomicrobia bacterium ADurb.Bin070
CGCATCAGGTACTGGCAGAGCGAGGTGTTGAAGAACCGGTGGAAGCGCCGGTTGAACTGGCGGTGCGACAGACCCACCATCGTCGCGATGTCGTGCGTGTTGAGGGCTTCCTGATAGTGTTCGTGGATGTACTGCATGGCTTTTGAAAACGGACCGTAAGACTGGGGTGCCGCGCGCGTTTCGTCCACGGAACGGTGAATGCCCGCGACACCGATGATCGTCCCTTGGCGGTCTTTCAACGGGAACTTGCTGCCGATGATCAGGCGGTTCGATCCCTCTTCTTCCGGGGCGGGCGCGACGACGTTGATGGTGGGGATGCCTGTCCGCATGATCTGTCGGTCGCGCGCGACATAGAGGTCCGCCCGGTCCCGCGGAAAGAAATCGTAATCCGTCTTCCCGATGACCTGCAGCTCTGACGCCGCGTGACAGATTTCATTGTGGCGCCGGTTCGACATGACAAACCGGCTTTGGCTGTCCTTGACGTAGAACGCCACATCCGGCAGCAGATCCATCAACTGCTCAAACGTCTCGATGCCGCCGAGCCGCTTCAAGAAGGCATGTTTAAACTGTCGCGCTTTCATGGCCATAAAATACATAAAAAAGGCTCCTGATTACAAGCACGCCAACGCGATTCAGGCTACATTACGGCCAACCATACGGGAAAGGAGCCACATCTCATGAAGAAAAGCGCAGAGACGCACGGCCGGGATTCAGGGGAATTTTTCTCACGGCGCGCATTCGTGTCCCGCAGCACGGCGGCCTTATCGGGCCTAATCGCGGCGCCGCATTGGGTTCGCGGCGCAGCGGCCAACGGCAAGATCGCCGTGGGGCTGGTCGGCTGCGGTTCACGCGGCGCCTGGATCGGCGGCCTTTTCAAGGAGCACGGCGGATATGAGGTGACGGCTTGCGCCGACTATTTCCAGGACAAGGTCGATGCGTTCGGCGAGAAGCACGGCATCGCCGCCGCGCGGCGGTTCACGGGGTTGAACGGATATCAGCGGCTGCTCGAATGCAAGGATCTCGACGCCGTCATCATCAAGTCGCCGCCCTGTTTCCACCCGCAGCAGATCGCCGCCGCCGTGGATGCCGGCAAACATGTCTACACGGCCAAGCCGGTGTCCGTCGACGTCCCGGGATGCCGGACCGTTGCCGAGTCGGGCAAGAAGGCCACGAAGAACAAGCAGGTCGTGTTCGTGGATTTTCAGCACCGCACCGACCCCTTCTTCCAGGAGACGGTGAAGCGGCTGCATGAGGGTGCGCTGGGACGGATCACCTTCGGCGAAGTCTTCAATCATTCGGGGGAGTTCGGTGCCAAGGCGGGACCGGACACGCCCGAGACGCGCCTCAAAAACTGGCTGTGCTACAAGGCGCTGTCCGGTGACTATATGGTGGAGATCAACATCCACACGATCGACATGATGCACTGGATGTTCCAGAAGCCGCCGCTGAGCGCGATCGGCTCAGGGGGCCGCACGGGAAAAAACCCGGTCGGCGACAACTGGGATCATTTCGGCATCCTCTATCAGTATGCTGACAACGTACCCGTGACATTCACGTCCAAGCGCTATAACGATGGCGTCGGCGAGCTGGATAAACATCAGATCGTTGAACTCTACGGTACAGACGGCCGGCTGCAGACGAGATACGGCGGCAAGTGCATGATCCTCGGCAAGCATTTGTATAAAGGCGGCAAAACGACGACGCTGTACAGGGACGGAGCCGTCTCGAATATCGCCACCTTCCACACGCTGATCACCTCGGGCGATTACAGGAATTCAACGGTCGAGTACGGCGTCGAGAGCAACCTGATCGCCATCATGGGGCGCAAGGCTGGCTACGA
>MWEJ01000590.1 GCA_002071025.1 Verrucomicrobia bacterium ADurb.Bin070
TTCGAGGATACCGTGCCGGCCCTGAGTCGCGCGGCGGTGCGGGCCGGTGCGCGGCTGCTGGTGCTGATGACCAACGACGCCTGGTTCAACGGCTCGGTCGAGCCGCTTCAGCATCTCGACCAATCGATTTTCCGCGCGGTCGAGAACGGCGTGCCGCTGGTGCGGGCGGCCAACTCCGGCGTGACGTGCGCCGTGGATGCGGTCGGACGGGTCATGCGACTGGAATCGAAAGGTAAGGCGACTGATTTTGACGGGTTCCTCGTGACGCAGGTGGCGGTTGCGGACACGCCGCTCGCCGCGCCCTACACGCGCTGGGGCGACCGCGTGCTGGGGCTGCCGGGGGCGGCGCTGCTGCTGGCGCTGATGGCGGCCGGCGCACGGCGGCCCGGTGCCGCCCGGATGGGCCCGGTTGAGGAACGAACGGACGGTGAGGAGACGTGATGGCAGACGGAACATGGACGCCTGATGGCCTGAGGGAAGCACTGCGGCAGCATTTCGGGCATGCGACCTTTCGCGACGGACAGGCCGACTCGATTCTCCATCTGCTCGCGGGCAGGGATGTGGTGCTGGTGATGCCGACCGGTTCGGGGAAATCGCTCTGCTATCAGTTGACGGCGCTGCTGCTGCCCGGCGTGACGGTGGTGGTGTCGCCCCTGATCGCACTGATGAAAGACCAGGTGGATGCCTTGGAACGGCGGGGCATCGCCGCGACGTTCCTCAACTCATCGGTGGACGGCGCCGAGATGGCGTACCGGCTCGACGGCGTGCGCGCGGGCCGGTACAAGCTCGTCTACGTGGCGCCGGAGCGTTTTCGCAACCGGCGGTTCGCTGAAGTACTGGCGCAGGCCCAGGTATCGCTCTTCACGATCGACGAGGCGCACTGCATCAGTCAATGGGGCCATGATTTCCGGCCTGACTACCTCAATCTGAAACAGGTGCTGGCCAAGCTCGGCGCCGTACGGGTGCTGGCCGTGACCGCCACCGCCACACCCGACGTGCGCGAGGATATCGTACGGCAGTTGGGGTTGGGCGAACCGCCGCGCCAGGCGCCGGCGGTCTCGGTCACCGGCTTCGCGCGGCCGAACCTTTACTTGGCCGTGACGCGCTGCGCGACGCACCGGCACAAATTCTCCCGACTCGTGCAAACGGCCGAGGCCTATCGTTGCGGGATCGTTTATTGTTCGACGCGCAAGATGGTCGAACGCGTGGCCGCGCGGCTTGAAAGCGACGGCTTCGCGCCGATCACCTACCACGGGGCGATGGCGGACGGCGAACGCACTGCCGCGCAGAACCGGTTCATGGCCGAGGCCGCGCCGCTGGTGGTGGCGACCAACGCTTTCGGCATGGGCGTTGACCGCGGGGATCTCCGTTTCGTGGTGCACTGGGACATTCCCGGCAGCCTGGAAGCGTACTATCAGGAGGTCGGTCGCGCGGGCCGCGACGGCGCAAGCGCCTGGTGCGAACTGCTCTTCAACTATGCCGATGTGGGCACGCAGCGTTTCTTCCTCGACGGCGCAAACCCCTCCTTCAGCGATATCCTCGCGGTCTGGCAGGCGGTGCGGCAGGCCTGCGAGGCTGAGCCGCTCACCGCGCCGGTCGAGGAGTGGACGCGGCTGGCCGGGGTCAAGAACGACATGGAAGTGCGGACCATCCTGGGGCTGATCGAGCGCGCGCATCTGATCGAGCGTGAGATTCTGCCGGGCAACCGCGCCTATACCACGCGCCTGTTGCCCAACCCGGACCCCGACGTCAAGGAACTCAAGCGGCTGGCGGCCGGGCTGGATGAGAAGCGTCAGCGCGACGAGCGCAAGCTCGAGACCCTGCTGCGCTTCGT
>MWEJ01000591.1 GCA_002071025.1 Verrucomicrobia bacterium ADurb.Bin070
GTGCTTTTCGATGAGCTGGCAGAGGGCCGGACAGATGCCGGCATGTACCGGATTGTCCGTTGCGGGCTCGCGCAGGCCGACGCCATCAATAAAAAGGAAAAGCACCTTCATTTTTACCATTATTACACCGATTGATTTTACGCACAAGGCAGAATGGAAAATGCCGGCGTGACAATGCCCGGGACGCATGCTATTCTACCGACACTTGCAGCGTGTGCGCCGCCAAGCTGCGGCCGGCAAGGCAATGAAAAGGAGAAACGACCATGATCAGTAAAAAAATGGCCAAAGCGATCAATGCCCAGATCAACCGGGAATTTTATTCAGCCTTCCTCTACCTCGCCATGGCGAATGACGCGATGGACAAGGGGTTCAAGGGTGCCTCGAACTGGTTCACCATTCAGTTCAAAGAGGAGCAGGAGCATGCGATGAAATTCGCGGCCTACCTGCAGGACCAGGGCGCGAAGGTTGAGCTGGCCGCGCTGGCCGCGCCGAAGACCGAGTGGAAAGATCTGCTGGCGATGTTCCAGGAGGCGCTCTCCCACGAGAAGAAGGTCACCGCCTGGATCTGCGAGATCAACGACCTCGCGATCGCCGAGAAGGACTACGCCACCCAAAACATGCTGCGCTGGTTCATCGACGAGCAGGTGGAGGAGGAGGCCAGCGCCACGGATGCGATCTGGATGCTCGAGATGAGCGCCGGCTCGAAGGGCGCGCTCTTCATGGCCGACAAGACCCTGGGCAAGCGCAAGGACGATTGACCGTCGGACGCCGGCTGCCATGGCGCGTGCACTCATCACAATGCCGCAGGTGGCGGTGCTGCTGCCCACGTCGGTGAAGATCTGCCGCGACATGCGCCGGGGCGTGCTCCAGTATGCCTACCGGCACGGCCCGTGGGGCCTGCACCTGATCGAGGGGCGCGAGGGCGAGCAGAAGCTCATCCGGATGAAGGAATGGGGATGCACCGGCATCATCGGACGGCTCTACACGCCGGAGCTGGCAAAAGCTGCCTTAGGCGCGCGTCTGCCGCTGGTGGTGATGGATCCCCCGTCGTCGCTGTTGCGCCCGGGGCAGCCGCTCGCGCGCCACAGCGTGGTCAAAAGCGACACCGCCGCCGTCGGGCGCATGGCGGCGGCATATTTCCTCGCGCGGAAGTTCGCGAACTTCGCCTACGTGGGCGAGGTCCACGGCCTGGAGTGGTCGGTCACGCGCGGTGCCGCGTTCGCCGAGGCCGTGCGCCAGGCTGGCTTTGATTGCCATCTGTACGGGAACCTTCCGCATGCGGAGCAGGAGGACGCCGGCCTTGAACGCGGTCGGCTCTGCGCCTGGCTGAGCGACCTGCCCAAGCCGGTGGCCTTGCTGGCGGCGATGGACAATCGCGGGCGGCAGGTTCTGGACGCCTGCGCGCGCGCCGGCGTCGCGGTGCCGAACGAGGTCGCGGTGCTGAGCGTGGACAATGACGAGGACCTCTGCGAGACCACCCAGCCGCCGATGTCGAGCATCCTGTTTGATGCCGAGCGCGCCAGCTACGAGGCCGCGCAGGTGCTGGACGGCCTCATGCGTCGCGCGGTCCGCAAACGTTCGACCATCACGTACGGGCCGCTGCGCGTCGTGTCGCGGCGCTCGACCGAGGCGATGCAGATCGGCGACGGCATGGTGGTGCGCGCGCTGGAGTTTATCGCCCTCAACGCCTGCTCGGGCATCAGCGTGCCGGATGTGGCGCGCCATGTTTCGGCCTCGCGCCGCCTCATCGAGATCCGGTTCCGCGACTCGCTGGGCCATACGATCCTGGACGAGATCCAGCGCGTGCGCCTCGAACGCGTCTGCACGCTGCTG
>MWEJ01000592.1 GCA_002071025.1 Verrucomicrobia bacterium ADurb.Bin070
GGTCTGCAGCATCAGGATATAGCCTTTGTCAGCCTCGGGACGGATCTCCGGCCACGGCAGCTTCATGACCTCGGGGTGCGCGGCGAACAGGATCAGGCCCGGGACAACCACGATCACCGGCAGAAAGACCTTCATGTAGCCTGCGAACACGATGCCCATGCGCGCGTGCCACGCACTCTTGGCACCCAGCACGCGCTGAATCATGAACTGATTGATGACGTTGTACCAGATGCTTACCGAAAGAAATCCGATCACCAGTCCGCTCCATGGCGTGGTCTGATGGGTCAGCGGCTGGATCACCGCGAGCCGTCGGTATTCGCTCATGCCGACGATGTTTGGCGCGTTCTGCGCGACCACCTCCCGCCAGACCCCCGCGTGGGCCTGGTTGCGCTCGATCATGACCCTGAAGCCGTCGACCAGCGAGCCGGAGTCACCGGCCAGCATCTGCAGGCCGAAGATCGTCACCAGCGAACCGCCAATCAGCATGACCGCCACCGTGAAGAGGTCGGTCCATGCCACAGAAACCAGCCCGCCATAGACCACCCAGCTCCCGGCCAGCAGCCCCAGCACAATGATCGACAGCCAGAGGTTCCAGCCGAACAGCTTCTGGATCGCCAAGCCGCCGCCGTACAATACGGCCGCCAGAAACGCCACCACATTGCTGATGATCGTGACGGCCGCGAAAAACTGGCGCAAGACGGAGTTGAAGCGCTTTTCCATGAATTCAGGCGTGGTGAAAACCCGCGCCGAAAGCAGGAACGGAATGAACAGCCAAATCAGAAAGGAAAAGCTGATGATATTGCCCCATTCCGCCATCGCCACGCAGATTCCGTACACGAAGGCCGCGCCGATCATGCCGATGAAGTGCTCGGTACTGATATTGGAGGCGATGAACGACCCCCCCACCACATACCACGGCAGGCTGCGGCTGGCCAGAAAGTAGTCTGCGGACTCCTTTTTCTTTTTGCGTCCGACCCAGAAGCCGATCACGCACAAGATCACCAAGTAGCCGACAAATGCGGCCAAGTCCCAGATGTTCAACGAGAAATTCTGACTGCCGGTCATTTAAATCTCCTGGGTTTGAAGTCCGATCATGCGCCCGAACGCTCGAATCGACTCGAGATGCTCCCCGAGCACCAAGGCGCTGTGGTGTGTGCCGCCCGCGCGTGAATAAGCCTCCAGAAACGGCACCACGCCACCGCGCGGGCGCACCCAAATGCGGATGGCGTCGCGCATCGCCGGATCAAGGCCGTCACCTTCGGCCAGCACCTCGACCGGCGCGACGATCAGCGTGAAGGAGTCGTCCGGCCCTGGCGCGAGATTCACAAACACGGCCGGTCCCGGACGGGCCGCGCAGGTCAACACGGCCGGATCGCACGCGCCGCCGAGAAAGAAGGGTTTCGAGATGACGCGGGGCTTCTCGCCGGCGACCGCCGGATTGATTTCGCCCATGTGCGACAGGAACAGGCTGTCGCCCGCCCAGTCGGCGCAGAAGATTTCGGTGAACGTCACGGCGCCGAAAGTGCGCGCCAACGCACCCACCAATGAGGCGGTCAGGACATCCCCCTCGCCGCCGTATCCAACCCCGCGCGACATGGCTTTTGAAATCTCCAGAAACGGCATGGTGTCCGCTGGACGCTCACAGGTCGTGAAGGCCTGGAAGTTGACGCTGAGCGCCTTGAAGTTGCCTTCGTCCAGAATCTTCCGCAAGCCCAGACCGACACGCACGGAACGCGCGTGCTCGTCATCGGGCAGTTCGCAACGGAAACGCTCTCGGTCTTCCGCGACCTCCCGCGTGACGTCGTCCGGCGCGACCTGCCGCACG
>MWEJ01000593.1 GCA_002071025.1 Verrucomicrobia bacterium ADurb.Bin070
GGTGTTGGTGGAGGTCGAGTGCATCGCGTTGGTGTCGAAGCGCTCTGTGTTGAACGTCAGCGTCACCCAGCCGCCCGGCGCCGGGTCAATCGCCGCGTTGTTGTACACGCGCACCGCTGGCTGAATCTGCCAGGCCAGGCCGGTCGTGGTGCTGGCGTCCGGCACCAGCGTCGCGTCGTCTGCCCCGACAGCTAGCCGCGCCGCGGTATCCGCAGCCGTGGCGACGGCGATGTCGCCCTTGGTGGTGAAGATGTCCGGCACCCCGGCTTGAAAGTTGGCGCGAATCTGATCCAGGTAGGCTTCCGAGATGACCGCGCCGGTTGCGATGTCCCCAATGTCAGCGTATGCCATTTGTCACACTCCTAGTATGCCACGACTTCCGGCCCGTCAACGTGCGCAGCGTCCACTACGGCCACGGTGCCGCCGATGCTGTACGGCTGCTCAAGATTGAGCGTGACGCGATGGATGCCCGGCGGCGTGATCTCGTGGCGGGCCGCGTAGATGAACAGCGCCTCCTCGTCCAGCCCCGTCTGGTCCTCCGACAGCGTGACGCGCTGCAATAGCTCCAGATCGCGGGCCGCCGCCATCAACGTGGCGTCGCGATTGGCAAAGAAGCTCACGCCTCTCACGTCATGCAGCGGGGCTTTGTAGTAGCCCAGCAGGTAGTTGGCGAGCGCCTGCGCCTGCACGTCCGAGGCCAAGAGCGCCGCGTCCAACGTGAGCTTGCGCTTGCCGTAGGCGGCGATGCTGGTGGCGTCCTGCGCGATGACCGTGATCGGCTCGCGCGTCCTGACCGCGATCCCGCGTATCTGTAGGTGCTGCAGGTAGACCGGGTAGGCGGCGGTGTTCGCTAGCGTCACCTCGGCGTGGTCGCCGTAGAGCGTGGCGCTCAAGGACAGATGGGCGGTCTCGTCGCTGCCTTCCCCGGCTTCGTCGCTGCTGGCGGTGAAGTCGGTTGTGGCGACAGGCGTGATCATCGACAGCCCGGCGATGTGCAGCGCATTGTTGGCCGGGTCGCGAAAGCGCACGTCGAAGACGCTCGTGCCCCCGGCGTCGATCATCGGCGGGCGTCCCTGCTCGATGCGCCCCAGCACCTCGTAGGTCTCGCCAACCGTGCGGGGATGGCACGTCACCTCCACGAAGTTGTGCACCTCCGTGTCGCTCATCTCGTAGTCCATCGCCGTCATGGTGTTGTCGAGCGTGATGTCGGAGGTGGAGTCCAAGGGCACGCGATGGCGGTTGTAGTAGGTCGGCACCCCGGCACCGGAGATGAAGAAGCGCCCCCAGTCGGCCATACACGCATCGGCGATCTTGTCGGCGGCCTGGATGTCCTGCGTGTTCTGCTGCCAGAACATGCCCCCGCCTACCCCGCCGCGCGGTCCGTTGTGGATGTCTCCCGAGACCGGGAACTGGTTCACGCCCTGGTCGTAGGCCGTGGTGTCCGGCGTCCAGACTGCAGCCACGACTGCCGCGATGATGTCGTCGGCCCACACGTTCGTCTGCAGCGCCACGTCGCCGCTGAAACGGTCCAGGTCGGCGATGCGGTCCACGCACTCCATCACGGCGCGCCGCTCGCGCAAGGTGCCGAACGACGGGCGCAAGCTCTCGATGTGGCCCTCGAAGAGTGTCTTGGTCGTGCCGCCGTAGGTCATCGTGAAACGCACCGGCACGCGCGGGCGCGTCGTGGCGGTTGTCGGCGGGCTGTAGGTCTGCGCGGCGTTGCGGAGCACCACCGTCATGCGCCCAACGGACGGATAGCGCGCCATTGGGCTGGCGAAGCCGCGCGTGATGACCACCTGCATCCAATCGGCGCTGATGTCC
>MWEJ01000594.1 GCA_002071025.1 Verrucomicrobia bacterium ADurb.Bin070
ATGAAAGAGGCGGTCGATGAGGCCGTCACGTTCGGGTGGGCCGGTTCGATCATCCGCGAGTTGGCCGATGCCGCGTTACATGTCTCGAAAGACATCCACCAGGAGATCGATCCGCTGATGGACATCGCGGAGATTGAAGAAGTGGCGCTGCGTTATCTCGACCACACGTTGCCCGGCTTGCCGCAGCGCCGCGTACTGGTGATCGGCAGCGGGACAGTCGGGCAGGGGTTGGTCGCTGGATTGCTCGCGCGCGGATGTGCCTGCGACTGGGCCTATTTCCGAACTGCGCCCGCGCTGAATGAAGAGGGGGCACGCCGTGTGCGGGTGGTGCAGCTTGACGGCCTGAACGAGGTTCTGCCGGAGGTGGACGCGATCATCAGCGCGGTTGACGCGCGCGAGCCGGTCATCACTGTCGCCGAGCATGCCGATCAATTGAAAACCGAAGGCGTCGTGATGGTCGATCTCGGCATGCCGCGCAATATCGATCCGGCCTTTGACCGGTGCGGCGAACCGATCCGCGTCGCCGATTTGGATGCCTTGAAGCATTGGTACCGTTCCGCGACCGGGACACTCGATAAGATCCTCGAGGCCTGCCATGAGATTCTGACCGAACACCGCGACATCTACGAACGCATGCGCCGCAGCATTCAGGGGGGGGAGGCCAATGGCCAATGACGCCGAGGTTACGGTGGGAAGCGCGGCCCCCGGCATCGGTAGGGACGGCTCGCCGAGCCGTCCGTCTTGCGGCGGCAGACAACGTGACGGAGGAGTGAAGGCATGGGCAACAGGATTTTAAAAGCCGGGACGCGAGGCAGCGCGCTTGCGATGTTGCAGACACGGGATACGCTCGAACGTTTCGCGGCGTTGTTCCCGGCTCTGGCCTTTGAGTCTGTCACGGTGGAGACGCCCGGCGACCGGGATCTGACCACCGACCTGCGGCAAAGCCCCGGCGATTTTTTCACGCGCGATTTGGACGACGCCTTGCGCGAGGGGCGCATCGATCTGGCCGTGCACAGCGCCAAGGACTTGCCTGATCCGCTGTCCGGCGATCTCGATTGGTTTTGGCTGCCGTGGCGCGAGGATCCGCGCGACGCCTGGGTGCTGCCGGAGGGGCGGCGCTGGGCCGACCTGCCGGCCCGTCCGGTCGTGGGGGTCAGCAGCGCGCGGCGCGAAGCGTGCACGCTGCGCCGTTTCCCGGAAGCGGTGCTCAAGCCGATCCGCGGCACAATCCAGTCGCGTCTGGCTCAGCTCGATGCCGGCGGATATGACGCTTTGCTGATGGCCGGCGCGGCGTTGAACCGATTGGAACTCGCGCACCGGGTGGCCGAATGGGTGCCTTTGGATGAGCTGCCGGTGCCGGAGGGGCAGGGACGGCTCGCGGTGACCTTCCGGCTGGGCGATCCGGTGCTGACCGCGCTGCGCGCCTACTTTGTCAAAGCCGTGCGTTTCGTCGGCGCGGGCGTAGGGTCGGCCGACTATTGCACCTGGGGCGGCATCAACGATCTGCGGCAGGCGGATGTTTGTCTCTACGACGTGTTGATGGACGATCATCTGTTGACGTTCCTGCCGAAAGGGGCGGAGCGAATCTTCGTGGGTAAGCGGTGCGGCGAGCATGCCGTGCGCCAGCCTGACATCACCTCGTTGATCGCGCGCAAGGTGCGTCAGGGCCATCGCGTCGTGCGGCTCAAGGGCGGTGATCCGGGCCTGTTTGGCCGGTTGGCCGAAGAGACGGACGAACTGGACCGGCTTGCGCTGCCGTATCGTGTGCGGGCCGGCGTGAGCGCGTTGACGGTGGCCACCACCGGCACCGGCATGCT
>MWEJ01000595.1 GCA_002071025.1 Verrucomicrobia bacterium ADurb.Bin070
GTGGCGATCAAGCTGGTGCGCATGGGGCAGGCGGACGCGCCCGAGTCGCGCGAGCGCCTCACGCGCGAGGCCTGCGCCGCCGGCAAGCTCAACCATCCCCGTGTCGCGCAGGTCTATTCGCTGAACTTTTCGAACGGGCACCCCTATCTGGTGATGGAGCTGGTCTCCGGCCTGGACTTCGCGAAACAATTCGAGCGCGAGGGGCCTGTCAACGAGCGAACCGCCCTGCGGATGGCGCTGGATGTCGCCGACGGACTTTCGGCGCTGCACCGCGAGGGACTGGTCCACGGCGACATCAAACCCGCCAATATCGTGCTCGACCGCGACGGCAACGCTAAGCTGGTGGATTTCGGCCTTTCCGGCATGACCCGGCATGACGGCCAAGGCAACTTCATCGGCACCCCGTTTTTTATCGCGCCGGAGCTGCTGCACGGCGTGGCCGACACGCACCAGAGCGACCTCTACAGCCTGGGGGCCACCCTGTATTATCTGCTCTCCGGGCGCCTCACGCATGAAGGGGCTACGCCCTCGGACATCCTGAAGGCGCGCCTGACCCAGAAACCGGTGCCGCTCGACAAACACGCGCGGCATCTCTCGCCTGCCACGCGCCGCCTGATCATGCACATGATTGAGCCCTCCCCCGCCAAACGCCCGGCCAACAGCGAAATCGTAGCCGCCGAAATCCGCGAAGCACTCGCCCTCCTGGAGACCTCTCCGCATTCCGCCGGCGTCCCGCTGGCCCATCGCATGCACCGCACCCTGCTGCGTCTGAGGCTCCCCCGCATGCCCTGGCGCCAGGTGCAGGCCCGGCGTCACCGCCGCGCATGGCTCCTGCTGGCCATCACCGCAGTGTCTGCCGGCATGATCGCGGTCGCGGCCCTCCATCCGGCCTGCGCGCCGCACCGGACGCGCCTGCGTAAGGTTTTGGCGCGGCACGACGAGGCGGCCGACGCCATATTCGCCTGGTGGCAGGGCACCGTCAGCCGCATCCGCCGCGCTGCGGGCCGTGACCAGCCGCCACCGCCTTCAGCCTTCACCCCCGACACCTCGCCGCACGCCGCCTTTACGGCCGAGAACGGCGACACGTGGTTCACGATGACGCTCGGCGCGGCACCCCAGCGCGGCAGCGCGATCTACGCGGGCGGCACACTGATCCTGCAAAGCTCGGGGGCTGCGATGTGGGAGGGCCCGGACTGCTGCCGCTACGTCTGGAACCGGGCCGAAGGCGCTTTTGTTTTTTCCGCGGCCCTTCTGGCGTATGCGGGTAACGATCCTTGCGCCATGACCGGCCTGTTGGTCAAAGGGCCTGATCCCGCGCAAGGTCCAGGCCTCTTCTTCGGTGTTCTGGGGAACGGCGACCTCGCCCTGCAGCTCCGCCGCGCGGAGGGCGAGCGGGTCTTGGTCAAGCGCGAGCCGGCGCGTCAGCCGGCCTGGCGGTATCTCGCGCTTGCGCGTGCGGGCGACACCTTCACGGCACGCGTTTCTGACGATGGCGGAACGTGGCAGGAGGTCGCGACGCACACGCTGAGCCTGCCGAACGAGACGTCTGTCGGCTTCGTTGTCACGCCGCACACCGCCCGCGACTTGGCGACCGCAAAGTTCGCGAAGATCCGGCTCGGGCGGCAGGCCGCCCCGTGACTGCGGCGCGACGCGCTATTTCGTCGTCTGCGCTTCGACCAGCCGCGTGCCGCAATAGATCTCGCGCAGCTTCGGCTTCTCGATCTTGCCGGTGGGGTTGCGCGGCACCTCCGCGAAAATCACCCGGCGCGGACGCTTGTAGCGCGGCAGGTCCAGACAGAACCGCGTGACCTC
>MWEJ01000596.1 GCA_002071025.1 Verrucomicrobia bacterium ADurb.Bin070
GGCTTTTTTCAGCACGCGCGCGCATTCGTCGAGCGTCGCGCCGGTGGTCATCACATCGTCGACCAGCAACACGCACCGCTGCCGCACCCAGTCGGGACGCGTCACGCGGAACGCGCCCAGCATGTTCATGCGCCGATGCGCCGCGTTGAGGTGCGTCTGCGTCTCCGTGGCACGCACGCGTTCCAAGGCGCGCGTGTCGCAGCGGCGGTCGATGCGCCGCGCCAGCTCGCGCGCCAGCAGCGCCGACTGGTTGTAGGAGCGCTCGCGCTGCCGCACCGGATGAAGCGGCACCGGCACCACCACGTCCACCTCGGCCGCGTGGAAATGCGCCGTCAGGCAGCCCTCCAGCAGATCCGCGAGGTCGGCGCACAGCCAGAGGGCGCTGTCATATTTGAAGGCGTGCACCATGTCGCGCAGCACGCCGGAGAAATGCCCCGCCGCGCGCGCGCGGTCGAAATGCGGACGCGCCGCGCGGCAGACGCCGCACACGAACGTGTGCCGCACCTGCCCCTCGACCTCGCGGCCGCACAGCGCGCACAGGCTCGCGCTGTACAGCTCGATCCGCGCCCGGCAGTCATTGCAGAGGTGGCGTCCGGCCCGTTCCGACAGCCGGCCGCAACCGCGCCCCGGACAGACGCGCGGGTAAAACCCGTCGATCACTCCCGCCATGAATGTGGTCAGACCGTGCATCCAACGCCTTGTCAGCCGGCCCGCGCTACCAGAGCGCCGCCGGATATTCGCCCGCCGCGACGAGCTGCCGCACGGCTTCGACCACGCGCGGCTTGTCTTCGCGGTAGGTCACGCCGAACCAGGCGCTCTCGGTCGGCAGCACCGCCACCTCGGCCGCGCCGTCGCGGATCATGTCATCCACTACAAACGGAATGTACCACTCCGCCTTGGGATCATCCGCGTGCGCCGCCAGCCAGACCGGAAAGCGGCTCTCCAGCGCGTCGAACAACGCCGGCGTGAAGCCCCAGAGATTCATCGACACCCGCTCGGTGCCGGTCAGCGCGACCGGCCGCGCCGGATCCTCGCGGTTTTCCGCGCCGCCCGGCACGCGCACCAGCCGCGTCATCTCGGTCACCGAAACCAGCAGGCCGTCCTGCCCCACGCCGCACACGCCGCGCGCCACGCTGCCATGCTCGGAGAGTGTCTGGTCCAGCCGATACCCCACCATCGAGAAACGCGGTTTCGCGGTGCCGCCCGCCGCAGCCTCGCCCAGAAATGCGGCCAGCCGCCGGAAGGCGTCGCGCCCGTAGAAATCGTCGGCATTGATCGCGGCGAACGGCGTATCGACCACATGGCGCGCCGCACGGATCGCATGCGCCGTACCCCACGGCTTGGCGCGCCCTTCCGGCACGGTCAATCCGCCCGGCAGATCGTCGATCGATTGATAGGCATACGCAACCTCCGCCGCACCCGCATACCGCGCGCCGATCGTGGTGCGGAACACCTCGTCGAACTCGCGCCGGATCACGAACACGATGCGCCCGAAGCCCGCTCGCAACGCATCGTAGACCGAGTAGTCCATGATGGTTTCGCCAGACGGCCCCACCGGATCAACCTGTTTGAGCCCGCCGTAGCGGCTGCCCATGCCCGCCGCCAGAATCACCACCGTCGGTTTCATGCCCATGACCTCTCCCCAATGCATCCTAAACCAAAAAGCGTCAGCTCCGGGTCGAGCGTGAACGCCATGCCGCTCTCGTTGAGCGCCCAGCCGGCATACCCGCCGGTCGCCACCAGCGTGAACGCGCAGCCCTGCGACGCGCTCAGATACGCCACGATCTCGCGCACGATCCCGCGATAGCCG
>MWEJ01000597.1 GCA_002071025.1 Verrucomicrobia bacterium ADurb.Bin070
ACACGCTGACGCTGGTGCGGCACGCCTATCCGTCGCTCGTCTCGAATGCGCTCGACGAGGTGACGGACGCCTTGAATCTGCGAGCGCGCGTCGAGGCGTTATGCCCCGGACGCGGCGCGCACGACGCGCTGTATGACGCCTGCGCCTGCGCCGCGCTGCTGGAGCACGTCCTGGCGCTACCCGGCTGGGAGCGCGTCACCGTAGACGCGCTGGCCGGACATTAACCCACGATCCACGCGAGGAAAAGAACGAGCATGACCCTGTTGATCGCAACCCGCAACCACCACAAGCTGGATGAGATCCGCCAGATCTTCGCGCTGCCGTCCTTGCGGTTGATCGCCGCCGACGAGTTGCCTGGCCTGCCGGACGATGTCGTGGAGGACGCCGACACCTTTGAAGGCAACGCCCTCAAGAAAGCGCGCGAGCTGTGCGCGGCCTCCGGACTCTGGACGCTGGCAGACGACTCCGGACTCGAAGTCGCGGCGCTGGACAACGCGCCGGGCGTCTTTTCGGCGCGGTACGCCGGCGAGCCGTGCGATTACGCCGCCAACAACGCCAAGCTGTTGCGCGCGCTCGACGGCGTGACCGACCGCCGCGCCCGCTTCCGCTGCGTGATCGCGCTCTGTGCGCCAGACGGACGCGCATGGACCGTTGACGGCCGTTGCGAGGGCCGGATCATCACCGAAACGCGCGGCGAGAACGGCTTCGGCTATGACCCGCTCTTTGTGCCTGACGGCAGCGACAAAACCTTTTCCGAACTCGACAGCGCGGTCAAGAACACCCTTTCGCACCGCGGCCATGCGTTGCGCAACGCGGCTGACGCCTGGCGGGCATGGCTGACGCCGCACGCCTGAAAAAAAAGGCCGGGCTGACCGCCCGGCCTTTCACCCAACTGCGCTGCGGACGGCGCTTATTCGCCGTAAACCGTCGTCTTGATCTCGTTGTAGAGGAACAGGATGTTCGTCACATCGTAGTCCACGTGATGAACTTTCGACAGGCCGCCCTCGCGCATCGCCGCGCCGATCGACGCGTCGCCGGTGTTGAACAGGATGATGCCTTTTGCCGACGCAACGCCTTTTTTGACCGGGCGGACGCTGTTGTCAACGACTGGGTCGGAAGCCACGTGGTCAATGGTGATAGCCGCCATGCTGGTCCCTTTCAGCGGAATCACGCCACAGCCCGTCATCGATGCCGACACAGCAGCCAGAATGCCCAACGTCAGTAATTTTTTCATATGATGTCTTCCTTCATGTTCATGCAACGGCAACCGGCCGTTTGTCATGGTGCTTTCACTGTGCCACAGTTCAGCCAGAAATGCAAGCATGCGGCATACGTAAACTTCGCGGTTGTTTTCGTCATGGATTGCGTTAAACTGAGGGCTCTCTTTCGAAAGGAAGCATCATGAAGGTATTGGTTACGGGCGGAGCCGGCTTTATCGGCAGCCACACCGCCGTTGAACTTTTGCAGGCCGGGCACGACGTCGCCGTCGTCGACAACCTCTGCAACAGCAAGCAAGAAAGCCTGCGGCGGGTTGCCTCGATCACCGGCAAGACGATGCCGTTCCACAAAGCCGACATTCGCGACCGAGCCGCGCTGGACGCGGTCTTCCAAGCGGAAGGCCCGGTGGACGCGGTCATTCATTTTGCCGCGCTCAAAGCGGTCGGCGAATCGGTGCGCATCCCGCTGGACTACTACGGCAACAACATCACCGGCACCATCACGCTGTGCGAGGCCATGGCTGCAGCCGGGTGCCGCAATCTTGTGTTCAGCTCCTCCGCCACCGTCTACGGCGATCCGGCCTCCGTG
>MWEJ01000598.1 GCA_002071025.1 Verrucomicrobia bacterium ADurb.Bin070
GTGATCGGCATGCTGGGCAAGGTCGAGTCGAGCTTCAACCAGGTCTGGGGGGTTGAGCAGCAGCGACCGCTGGTGCGGAAATGTTTCGACTACCTCGGCGTGTGCCTGATCCTGCCGTTCCTGGTGACCGCGGCGTCGAGCGTGCCCGTCGCCTCGATGGTCACCGGCTTCATGGATAAGACCATGGGCGGCATGGTCTCGGACGCCACGCGCACGCTGCTGGACAGCGGACTCTTCAAGCTTTCGGTCACGGTGCTGATCGGCACGCTGACCTTCGCCTTCCTGCTGGGGTTCATGCCGAACACGCGCGTCAAGCTGGTGCCGGCGCTGGCTGGCGGCTGCGTCACCGTGATCCTGTTCGGCGGCTGGCTCAAACTCTGTGCGATGCTGCAGATTGGGATTGCCAAGTACAGCACGCTTTACGGCAGCTTCGCGGTGCTGCCGATCCTGCTGCTCTGGGTGTACACAAGCTGGCAGATCATCCTGCTGGGCGCGGAGATCAGTTTTGCGGTGCAGCACCGCGACACCTATGTGCGCGAACAGCACGCGGCCGATGCCAGCCTGCGCGCACGCCTACTGCTGGCGCTGACGCTCTGCGCCGAGACCGCGCGCCAGGCCAAGGCCCGCGCGGGCGGACCGTTCGCGGCGGAGGCCTACGCTGAGAAACACGGGATACCCGTCCGTTTCGTCAAGGACATCCTGGACGATCTCGTACGCAACCAGATCCTGGCGGAGGTTGCGAACCGGCCCGGTGAGTACCTGCTCTACCGGTGCGGCGACAGGTTGACGGTCGCCGATATCGCGAAGGTGATCTTGGATGACGGCGAGCCGATCGAGGCGCTGGGGCTCAACACTTTGGACGACTCGGTGCTGGCATTCAGCGCAGAGTTTGACGAGACCCTTGCCACACGTTTCGCGCGGCCCTTGGCCCAGATGTAAGGCTCAGTGAATGTCGTCGGTGTCGGGCGGGATATAGATGCGTCCTTCGATCACGCGAATCGTTTTCCAGCCCCCCTGTTGCCAGCGCCACCAGAAGCCGCCCGCCAGCACGCAGACATACACCGCGAGCCAGCTCCAAAGCCCGAGAATGCCTGCGCCGGCCCACAGCAGCAGGAACGAGCCGGGAACCAGCAGGACCCACGAGCCAACGATCATGTAGACCATCACGAAGCGCGTGTCTCCCGCGCCCTTCAGCGCGCCGCTCAGGACGATGCTCACGGTGTCCAGCAGGCCCCAGACGGTCATCAGCAGCAGCATCGAGCGCCCAAGGCCCAGCAACTCATCCGCTGTGAACCCGGCATCCTCCGAGCGGAACAGCTCGAAATACTCGCGCGGAAACAGCACAAACGTCGCGCCGATCACGCACATGTAGATCAGTCCCATCTTGAGGCCTGTGTATCCGGCGCGCTGGGCGGCTTCGGGACGCCGCGCGCCTTGGTGCTGCCCCACCACCGTTGAAGCGGCCAGCCCGAATCCCAAGAGCGGCGCAAAGGCGAGATTGTTGATGCTGAACGCGATGTTGCTGGAGGCGAGCGCCAATTCGCCCATGCGTCCGGTCAGCATGATAAAGACCGCGAACGAGCCGACATCCATCAGCAACTGCAGGCCGGACGGCGTGCCGAAGCGGATGATCCGGGCCAGCAGCGCGCCGTCCGGCTTCAGCACCTGCGGCAGGCCGGCCGCATGGAAGGCCGGATCGCGCCAGAAGAGGGCGAGCTGGATCAGGCAGGTGACGAAGCCCGACACGAGCGTCGCATAGGCCGCGCCCGCGATGCCCATTTCAGGGAAGCCCCAGTG
>MWEJ01000599.1 GCA_002071025.1 Verrucomicrobia bacterium ADurb.Bin070
CAAAGTTTGCGCTGGACAACTCGCACAGAATTGCTTATCATTGCTTATGCCGTCCAGATCGGGAAGCGTTCATGTGGCCACCACAAGCCGCCGCTACCGCGGCAAGCTCTACCAAACTCATCTCCTCCGCCGCACCTTTCGCGTCGGTTCCCAGGTCAAGCATGAAACCCTCGGCAATATCTCCCACTTGCCTCTTGAACTGATCGACCTGATTCGCCGCGGCCTGGCCGGTGAGAAGTTCCTGCCTGCTTCGGCCGCCTTCCAGATCCTGCGCAATCTGCCCCACGGTCATGTCCAGGCCGTGCTCGGCACCATGCGCAAGCTCGGTATCGACTCGCTGCTCAGTTCTCGCCCCTGCCCCGAGCGGAATCTCGTGCTGGCCATGATCGCGGAACGACTCCTGTATCCTTGCTCCAAACTGGCGACCACACGCCTGTGGCATACCACCACCTTGGCGGAAGAGTTGGCCGTCACCGAGGCCACCGAAGACAACCTCTACCGCGCCATGGATTGGCTGCTGGCCCGCCAGGCGCGCATCGAGAGCAAGCTCGCCGCGCGACACCTGAGCGAAGCGTCTACCGTGCTGTACGACGTGACCAGCAGTTATTACGAGGGGCACACCTGCCCGCTGGCGCGCCGCGGCCACGATCGCGACGGCAAGCGCGGCCTCCCCATCATCGTCTACGGCCTGCTGACCGATCTGGAGGGCCGCCCGGTGGCCGTCGAGGTGTACCCGGGGAGCACCGGTGATCCGACCACGGTCGCCGATCAGGTCGAGAAACTGCGGCAGCGCTTCGGTCTCACCCGCGCGGTACTGGTGGGCGACCGGGGCATGCTCACCCAAGCGCAGATCAACAAGCTGAAGCAATATCCCGGACTGGGCTGGATCTCGGCGCTGCGCGGTCCGGCGATTCGAGAACTGGTGGAGGCCGGCAGCCTGCAGCTGTCGCTGTTTGATGAGCAAAATCTGGGCGAGATCCGCTCGGAGGAATTCCCCGGGGAACGCCTGGTGGCGTGCTTCAACCCCTTGCTCGCCGACGAGCGCCGCCGGAAACGCCAGGAACTGCTGGAAGCTACGGCCCAACAACTGGACCGCATCGCCGCTGAGGTGCGCCGCCGCAAGCGGACCCCCATGCCGCAGACCGTCATCGCGCTGAAGGTCGGCAAGGTGCTGAACCGCTTCAAGGTCGCCAAACATTTCCTGCTCAGCATTGCGGACGGCCACTTCAGCTGGACACGGCACGAGGAGAGCATTCGGCGCGAGGCTCAATTGGACGGCATCTACGTGATCCGGACCAGCGAACCGGCCGAGCGGCTGAGTGCCGCAGAAGCGGTGCGCCGCTACAAGGGGCTGGCCCAGGTGGAGCGGGCCTTTCGGACACTGAAGGGGATCGATCTGCGGGTCCGCCCCATCCATCACCGCACCGCGGATCACGTGCGCGCTCACGTGTTTCTGTGCATGCTGGCTTTCTATGTGGAATGGCACATGCGCAAGGCCCTGGCGCCGCTGCTGTTCGAGGACGAAGAGCTCGACGCCGATCGTCTCCGGCGCGACCCCGTGGCACGCGCCGAGGCCTCCTCATCGGCCAGAACCAAGAAGCAGGCTCGGGTCACGACCGACGGATTTCCGGTGCACAGTTTTGACACGCTGCTGCGGGAGCTGAGTACCCGCTGTAAGAACACCTGCCGCGTGGCTGCCGATCCCAACGGCGCCACGTTCCAGCAATTGACCGCAGCCACTCCCCTGCAAGCGAGGGCGTTGGAGCTTCTCGGACTGTAGCCAGAAGGCACACAC
>MWEJ01000600.1 GCA_002071025.1 Verrucomicrobia bacterium ADurb.Bin070
AACCTAAAAAGAGCAGTTGGATCAGGACAGCAAAACACTTCGTCGCGTACGCTTAGTCCCACACTTCGTCGGATACGCTTAGTCCAACCTCTTAGTCGTTACTCCACAGGCATTCGCCGACTAAGAGAAACGACTAAGCGTAACCGACTAAGAGGGAGATCAAGTGTGGCGACGCGGTGTGACATGCACCTGCTTGGTGTCATGCAAACGGCGAAGCAATATGGCTGCATCTGACTCATGAAAAGAAACTTACGAATATCGTTCTCAACTGCGGAGCAGTCCAACTGCCGCTCTTAGGTTTATACGTTGAAAGTTGAGCGTTGAGCGTTCTCCGGCAAAAAATGGGGAAAGGCCACGCTCCGGCAGGGTTGACCGCCGGAACGGCGGGTGGCATACTGTGGAACGTGGAAAGGGGACGTTATGCCGGAACTGTTGGAAAACGTGGCGGACGCGGCGCTCAGCCTGCCCGTCGAGGCCCGCATCGGGTTGGTTGACAAACTGCTGGCAAGCCTGAACCCCGTCGACCGCGAGATCGACGCGGCGTGGGGCGCCGTCGCGGAACGGCGGTTGGACGACCTGCGCTCGGGGCGCGTCAAAGGGATTCCAGCCGAAGAAGTTTTCGCGGAAACACGGAAACGGAAACACCGCCTGTGACCGCGGCAAACCCGCGCCCCCCCAGGGCGTTTTCATGTAGACGGTTTTTCGGCAACAGGGGATTCATTTTCCCGCGAATCTCCGCGAATGGGAGCGGCCGCCATCCAAGACAACATCTCATTCGCGGAGATTCGCGGGAAAAAAAACGAATTTTAGTTGCGTCGGCCCTGGCCCCCCCGTTTCCGCTTGACAGTCGCCCCGGTGTTTCTATATAAAGAAACGAATGAACACCCCATTCCCGACTCTCCTCAAAAAACTCATCGCCCGCCGGGACCTGACGGAGAACGAGGCCTTCGACGCCGTCACCGCCGTTCTCGCGGGCGAACTGACCGAAGGCCAGACCGGCGCGTTCCTCGCCGCGCTCGCCGCCAAGGGCGAGACCGTCGACGAGATCTCGGCCGGGGCCCGCGCCATGCGCGCCGCGGCCACGCGCGTCCAGTCGCTCGTGCCGAACACGCTCGACACCGTCGGGACCGGCGGCGATGGCGGCATGACCTTCAACATCTCCACCACCGTCGCCTTTGTCGCCGCCGGCGCCGGCGCGACCGTGGCCAAGCACGGCAACCGCGCCAGCTCGGGCGTCAGTGGCAGCGCCGACTGTCTCGAACAGCTCGGCCTGAACCTCAGCGCTGACCCGGAAATCATGGAGCAGGCGTTGAATGAGCTTGGCATCACCTTCCTCTTCGCCCCCGCCTTCCACAAGGCGATGCGCTTCGCCGGGCCGGTCCGCAAACAACTCGGCGTGCGCACGCTCTTCAATCTGCTCGGCCCCCTCACCAACCCCGCCGGCGCCCCCTGCCAACTCATCGGCGTCTTCGCACCCGACCTCACCGAAACCTTCGCCGAGGTCCTCAAAAAGCTCGGCTCGCGCCGCGTGCTGGTGGTCCACGGCCACGACGGGATGGACGAAATCACGCTGACCGCGCCCACCCGCTGCTCGGAACTCAAGGACGGCCGCATCAAAACCTACGACATCGATCCGCTCGCCCTCTTCGACCGGTTCTGCACCAACGCCGACCTCGAAGGCGGCGCACCCGCCGACAATGCCGCCATCACCCGTGCCATTCTATCCGGCGAGTTGCACGGCCCCAAACGCGACATCGTCCTGATCAATGCCGCCGCCTCGCTGCTCGCCGCCGA
>MWEJ01000601.1 GCA_002071025.1 Verrucomicrobia bacterium ADurb.Bin070
GGTCTCCAGATTCAGAACCCGGTTGACCAGATAGAGGTCGTCCTTGCGCGCCAGGAGATCGGATAGCCCGGCCGCATCTTCCCGTGCCAGTCCGTTGGCCGTGCGGACCAGCTCCTCTTCCAGGCGGCGCGTGATGAATCCGCGCGTGTTGTTGTGGGTCGCGTTGGGAATGCCCAGCGCGCGCGCTTTTTCAATCAGCGTGTAGCCCGGGAAGGCATGGCCCAGCGGCGCGTGATAATGCTCACTCTTGGTCATCAGGTACAGGCGCCCGTCCTCGCCGACGCGATAATACCCCAACGCGCTCAGCGGCGCCGCGCCGGTCTTGGTGGCGGTCCTGAATTTTTCAGCGGTGGCTCCGGCCGCCGTGTTCCGCAGCGTCGTTTCGATCACCTGCGTCCCGACCTTGTCCAGCATGCCCGACAGTCGGCCGCATAGCGCGTCCGGATAAAAATCCACTTTTTCAACGGCCGCCGCTGCACCTGCCGAGATGTCCTCGCCGTTCAAGAACGCATGTGCTGCACCGGATGCTCCTGTATACGCAGGGCCCAGCAGATCGGACAACGACCGCTCCACACGGACAAAACACGCACTGTCTTTTTTCACGAAAACCTCGCTTGTTACTCGGTGCCCGCATGCACACCTCTTATCAGTGCCACCAGTTTAGGTGTTGGCCCGTGTGACCCGCTACCTACATTTACGCAAAATTTCTTTCACTTTTGCGTACAGGCGTCATTGAGGCGATTGACGCCGCAAGGCCACGCATTTTAGCGTTGGGCGATGAGCTTCTGCACACCCCAGAGACGGCCTTTAAAGAGACCCGAAGTTCTGCGATCATGCGGCGGGAATTGACCTCGCTTGGGCTGCCCTGCCGCGACGGCCTGGCCCTCACCGGTTTGCGCGCCGACCTGCGGAGCGGGAGGGCGGACCGACCGTGGCACTCCTGGCCGAACTGGACGCGCTCCGCGTGCCCGGCCACCCTGACGCCGATCCGGTCACCGGCGCGGCGCATGCCTGCGGTCATCATGCGCAGGGTACGGCCATGATCGGCGCGGCGGCCGGGTTGACCGCAGCCGGCGTGTTGAATGAGCTTGCCGGCAACATCGTCGAGATCAAGTTCGACATGCCCGTCATTGTCCACACGCTCGCGCACAACGTCGCCTTCACGCGCGGCCCGGTCCTGCTGGCCCGCGACAGCCGCTTCGGCGACGGCGATTTCACTGAGCCGTTTCGGCGGGGCCTCAAGGACGGGCAGCGCATGACCGGTTTCGCCGACGTGTGCACGCCGACGGGGGACATGTGGATGGCCTTTTCCGCGACGCTGCCGATCGGCTCGCACCACGAGAACCCGGAGGGTGCGCTGCCGCAGACCGTCTTCTTCTGCGACTACGCGTCCGTCGGCAACACCTGGCACCGCGACAACTACTATCGCACCTGGTTCCCGGAAGAATACGCGCCGACGGAGTGAGGGGAGTGGGAGAAGTGGGCAGTGGCAGTCAGCAGTCTGCGGCGGAGAGAAAGAACGCTCAACGCTGAATCCTACTTCGCTAAAGCTACGTAGGACAAGCGTTCAACGCTCAACCCTTCGCACGATCCGGCGACGGAACAAGGGCTGTGGTAGGGCTGTGGTTCGCCTGTTGGCGTTGCACGGAAAAGCGTCCAGCATTATACTGGCCGCATGAGCGTGAGCGCGTACAGGCCGCGCCGCGCATGGGAAAGCCCGCTGTACCATGCGGTCGCGGAGAACCTTGCGACCTTCCTCGCCGACCGGCAGTTGCGCGGCCGCCCCGTCCCGTT
>MWEJ01000602.1 GCA_002071025.1 Verrucomicrobia bacterium ADurb.Bin070
TGGGCCGAGCCGCCGAGCCGCAGCGCCGGAACGGCCAACCTTTATGCCGCGCCGCTGAGCATCGGCGAGGCGCTGGCCGAGCTGCTCTACCGCCAGAAATCGACGGTGGTGTTCTGCTCGGCGACCTTGCGCGTCGGCAGTTCATTCGGCTACATCAGCCGTCGCCTGGGGATTGACCGCCTTGAGCCCGAACAGGTCATGACCTGCGTGGCAGAGAGCCCGTTCGACTATTTAACGCAGTGCGCGGCGCTGGCCCCGGTCTTTCTGCCCGCGCCTGCCGGGCCCGCGGGCGGCGCCTATGCCGAACAGCTCAGTGGCCTGATGCTGGATGTGTTTACACGAACGCGCGGCCGCGCCATGGGACTTTTCACCAGCTACGAGATGATGAATCAGGTCGCGCGCCTGCTGGAAGCGCCGCTGCGCGAAGCGGGCGTCCGTCTGCTGGTGCACGGCTCGAACGGAACGCGCGACCAGATCACACGGATCTTTCGTTCGGGCGGTGCCTGCGTGCTGCTCGGAACCCATTCATTTTGGGAAGGCGTGGATGTGGCGGGGGAGGCGTTGAGCTGCGTGGTGATGGCACGCCTGCCGTTTGCAGCCGTGAATGATCCGATCGTGGAGGCGCGCTGCGAACAGATCGAGCGCGCGGGCGGCAGCGCGTTCCGCGAATTTTCACTGCCCCAGGCGGTGATCCGCTTCCGGCAGGGATTCGGCCGGCTGATCCGCACGCGGGCGGACAAAGGCGTGGTGATCGTCGCGGATCCGCGCGTGGTGACCATGACCTACGGCGCCACGTTTCGCAAGAGCCTGCCCTGTCCGCTGCTGCGCGTCGAAAGTCGTGCCGACCTGCTGGCGCGCGTCGAGGCGCTCTTCGACTAGAAGAGGATGGCGAGCGTGCGTTCGTTGACCACTGCGGTCAGCGTGACCAGATCGGTCAGCAGGTTCTCGGATTCGGCGGCCAGAGGCCCTGTCATGCGCTGCGGCACATGCAGGGCGCCCAGCCCGTCGAGCAGCGAGGTCGCGGAGAGCAGCGGCAGGGAGGGCTGCAGCGGCTGCCGCGTCGCGAGCCGAGTGACCAGCACGGCGGTCAGCACGATCAGCGCAAGGGCGGCGACACGCCGCGCGATCAGGCGAAACGCGGGATGGGGCGCATGACGCGCGCGCGGCGGCAGGTCGTTCAATGACGCGCAGACGCGCGCGATGCGAACCGCATGGGCCGGTGCGCAGGGCGGGGCGGCCCGCCGCAGACGCTGCTCAAGCTCAGTAAACGGCGTGTCGGGCCTATCGTTCATCGTTCACCTCCTTGGGGACGCATCTCCGTGCCGTCGTGTTCAAGGGCCGCGGCCAGTGCGGCGCGCGCCCGGTGCAGCAGCACCCGCACGTGCACCGGCGTGCGGCGCGTGACCGACGCGATCTCGGCCGGTTCGAGATCCTCGCCGTAGCGCAGCCAAAGCAGTTCGCAGGCGGCGGCCGGCAGGCGGGCACGGGCAAAGGCCCATACGTCGTCCGCGCCGCCGGTCTCCGGCACCGGCCGCTGCGTGTCAGCCACACAGCGCGCCTCATCCAGCTCGACCGTGGGTTTGCGCGCGCGGTGCCAGTTCAGCATCACGCGGCGCGCGATCGTCAATGCCCACGGCAGGAATGGACGCCGCGGATCATAACGGTCTGCGGCGCGGTACAGCCGCAGGCAGGTCTCTTGAAACAGGTCATCGCGGTCTGAGGCCGGCACGCCGAGCTGCGCGAAGAAACGCTCCAAGCGCGGCTCCAGCGCTTCGGCAACGATCCGAAAGG
>MWEJ01000603.1 GCA_002071025.1 Verrucomicrobia bacterium ADurb.Bin070
CGAGTGCGAGAAGATGATCGGCGCCGGCATGAGCTGCCGCGTGGCGTTCGAGGCGTAGCCGAACATCATGCCCTGGTCGCCTGCGCCCTGATCCTCGGGCTTGACCTTGTTGACGCCGCGCGCGATGTCGACCGACTGTCCGTGCAGCGCGCAGACGTAGTTGAAGGTGTCGAAGCTGAAGCCCTCCGAAGGGGTGTCGTAGCCGATGTCCTGCACCACGTCGCGTGCGATCTTGCCGGGGTTGATCCGGTCCCAATTCTTGCACGTGATCTCGCCGACATTGACGACGAGGTTGGAGCCGACGGCTGTCTCACACGCCACATGCGCGGCGGAATCGTTCGCCAGGCAGGCGTCCAGAATCGCGTCGGAGATCTGGTCGCACACTTTGTCGGGATGGCCCTCCGAGACCGACTCGGAGGTATACACGTGGCGCGTCATCATCTTGCTCATGGCTGGGTTCCTTTGAACTCGCGCTCCCCTATCCCGGCGCACTTAACGGCCGAACCGGAAATCGCGAACGTTGAAAACAGGAACGAAAAAGACTCCGTCCCCGCAAAGTACGCACGCGCACGGCGCGAACACACTTTGTAAACATTTGAAAACAAACGAGTTACGCATCTAAAAACAAACCGCAAGGTCAGCCGGATTCCTGCATGACCTTGTAGGTAAAAAGAGTAGCACAAGCGGCGGACAGTGACAAGAGGGCGTGACTCAACTTTTAATCGGGTGGCAGCAGGGGGTGTGGCAGGTGTGTGCGAAGAGAATCGGAAGGCGTGGGATCGTGGACCCTGCTGGTGTACCGGCTGGTGCGGGCCAGGCCGACTGAAGTCGGTACACCAGCCTGTACCGCCCCGTTTCCGCCATTAATCATTCACTATTCCCATCCCTCTTGCGCGAGCAGGCGGAGGAGATACTCGCCGTAGGAGGATTTCTTCAGGCGGTCGGCCAGGCGCGCGAGCTGGTCGCGGTCGATGAAGCGCATGCGCCAGGCGATCTCCTCGATACAGGCGATTTTGAGGCCCTGACGGTCCTGGATGGCCTTGACAAAGGCGGTGGCGTCGGCGAGCGAATCGTGCGTGCCGGTGTCAAGCCAGGCGAATCCGCGGCCCATCAGCTTGACGGTGAGCGCGCCCTGCTCAAGGTAGTGGCGGTTGAGATCGGTGATCTCGTATTCGCCGCGCGCGGAGGGCTTGAGGCGCGCGGCAACATCCACGACGCTGTTGTCGTAGAAGTAGAGGCCGGTCACCGCGTAGTTGGACTGGGGGCGGGCGGGTTTTTCCTCGATCGACACCGCCTTGCCCGCGCGGTCAAAGCTGACGACGCCGTAACGCTCTGGATCGTTGACGCAGTAGCCGAACACCGTCGCGCCGGGCGTGGCGTCGGCCTCGGCCAGCATGCGGCGCATGCCGTCGCCGTAGAAGATGTTGTCGCCGAGCACCAGACAGGCGGGCGCGTCGCCGAGAAAATCGCGGCCCAGCACGAAGGCCTGCGCCAAGCCGTTGGGGATCTCCTGCACGGCGTAGTCGATGCGCATGCCGAGCTGTGCGCCGTCGCCCAGCAGACTGCGGAAAACCGGCGTGGCTTCGGGTGTTGAAATGATCAGGACCTCGCGGATCCCCGCCAGCATCAGGGTCGAAAGCGGGTAATAGATCATGGGCTTGTCAAAGATCGGCAGAAGCTGTTTGCACATCACCTGCGTGATCGGATAAAGCCGTGTGCCGGCGCCGCCGGCGAGGATGATGCCTTTGCGTGTCGTCATGATTAAACGTCCTTTAGAGATCAGAGATCAG
>MWEJ01000604.1 GCA_002071025.1 Verrucomicrobia bacterium ADurb.Bin070
GAGGGCCGCGAGAACCGAGCGATCGCCGGCTTGAGCATGGGCGCGCGGCAGTCGCTGAGCGTCGGCCTGAATACGCTTGACCGGTTCGCGTGGATCGGCGCGTTCAGCGGCAGTTGCGATGCGGAAGCCGTCAAGACGGCGCTTGAAGCTGCGCAGGAAACGAACGTCCGGCTGAGGCTGCTGTGGATCGCCTGCGGCCGCGACGACCGGTATGTTGAGGGCGTCAAAACGTTTGTCGCGAAACTGTCCGAGCAGGGGATTCGCCACACCTGTCATCTGATCGAGGGCGATCACTCATGGCCCGTCTGGCGCGGGTGTCTCGCGGAGTTCGCGCCGTTGTTGTTTCGGGAGGCGAAGCCGTGAAGCACCCCCGCTCGTTTGGGAAAAACAACGACGTGCAAACCCCGAGACATCGCGGTGTGAAGAGGTGTTGGACGGCCGCGCTTTTCTTGGCGTTGCGGCTGACGGCGGGATCGGTCGCCGAGCCGTTCCGTGACGGCGATCGTGTCTGCTTCATCGGCGACAGCATCACCCACCAGATGCTTTACCACACCGAGATCACGCTCTTCTATCTGACGCGCTTCCCGAATTGGCGGGTGGAGACGGTCAACTGCGGCTTCGCCGGCGATACCGCAGCCGGTGCCGTGCGCCGCTACGACTGGGATATCGCGGCGCGCAAGCCGACCGTCGCGACGGTCATGCTGGGCATGAACGACGTCAATCGCGGCCTCTACAAACCCGGATCAACCGGCCCAGACACGGAAGCGAAACGCGCCGCCGCCCTCGACAGCCACATCAAAAACATGGAAATCCTCGCGGAGCGTCTGCACCGCGACGGCGTCAGGCTGATTTTCATGGGGCCCTCGCCCTATGACCAGACCGGCAGCCAGAGCGAGGAAAATCTCTTCGGTGTCAACGACGCCCTCAAATTCTGCGGTGCCGCCGCGCACAAGCTCGCGGAGAAGGTTCAAGCCGGATGGGTCGATTTCAACGCGCCCATGGATGCCATCAACCGGGCGTGGCAGGCCAAACAGCCCGCTTTCACGCTGGTCGGTCCCGACCGTATCCATCCCGGTCCGGCGGGTCATCTGGTCATGGCGTATCTCTTCCTGAAAGCGCAGCATGCGCCAGCCGTCGTCGCGGAGGCGACGCTTGACGGTCGTCAGGGCAAGGTCGTTCGGCAAAACAATTGCGACATCTCGGACGTTCGTATGGTAGACGGGGGGCTGACGTTCACATGCCGCTCTGGAGCCCTGCCGTTCCCCGTCGACAAGGCCTGCGGCCCCGCGCTGGAGTGGGTGCCGTTCATGCAGGAACTCAACCGCGAAATGCTGACGGTTACCGGCCTGAGCGGTGATCGTTACGCGCTCGAGATCGACGGCGCTTTGGTGGTGAAAACAACCGCCGCCGCATTGGCGAAAGGGATCGCTGCGTCGACGGTCGGCAGAGCTGACGAGGATTATCCGCGAAAACGTCGCGCCCCTGCCCCGGCGCTACGCGATACGCCCGGCGGACTGACGACATCATCAGGCAGGCTGGTCCAAAATCCCGCGGATCGTGTGCGCCAGCTCATTGAGGCTGCACGGCTTGCTGAGGAAGTGGACATTCTCTTCCAAGACGCCGCGATGCGCGATCACGTTTGCGGTATACCCGGAGAGATAGAGGCAGCGCAGCGCGGCGTGCTCCGTGCGCAGACGATCAGACAGCTCGCGCCCGTTCATGCCGGGCATGACCACATCCGTGACAAGCAGGTCGATCGGCTTCGCTTGTTCCGCGGCCAAGCG
>MWEJ01000605.1 GCA_002071025.1 Verrucomicrobia bacterium ADurb.Bin070
CCAATCCACGTAACGCGGGTGCACTTCGACAAAAGCAAGGGGCGTTATCGGCTGGCTGCCCGCGAGGCGCACGCGGTCTTTGACGGGGCAGGGGCGATCCGCTACACTCTCCGTCATGTTTCCCCATGACGGTCAATGCGGTGCGCGAGGCCTTGCGCTGAAACAGGTGGCGGCCATCGCGCGGGCCACGCTGGTCGAAGCGATCCAGCAGCCGGTCGCCTTCCTGATTCTGCTTTCGGCGGTGGTGACGACGCTGCTGGTGCCGGTCTTTCAGTTCCACCGGTTCGGCGAGGACGGACGGCTCGCGCGCGACAGCGGCTTGTCGTGCATGCTGGTGTTCGGCTTGGTGCTCGCCGCCGGCACGGCCGGCCGCACGGTGTGGGGCGAGATCGCGCGCGGCACGGCCGCCGCCGCGCTGGGCAAGCCGGTGCGGCGCGTGACGTTCCTGCTGGCGAAGGCGCTGGGCGTGTTCGCGGTCGCCGCCTTTTTCTGGCTGGGCGTGCTCTCCGCGACGCTGTTGGCGGAACGCGGTTCGGCTCGTTTCATCACGCACGAGGATTATTCCGGCTACGTGACCGATGTGATCACGCTGGCGCTGTGCGCGGCGGGCGTGGCGGCGGCGCTGCTCATCGCCGCGGCGCGGCACTATTTCGGCCGGCGGCGGTTTGGCGTGTCGGCCTTTGTCGGCGTGGCGCTTTCGCAGGTGCTGGTGGCGCTCGCCACCGGCTTTTACAATCGCTTGGGCCAGCTCTATCCGTTGCACGGCGAGGCGGCCTGCGCCGGCTGCGGCGCGGACCACGCCCATGCCGCGGGCTGGGTGTTCTATCATCCGGAATTGAACCTGCGCGTGGTCCCTGCGGCACTGTTGGTGCTCTTCGCGCTGGCGGTCTTCACGGCGCTGGCCACCGCGTTGGCCACGCGCCTGTCGACCGGTTCGACCCTCGCGGTCTGTGCCGGCGTGCTGCTGCTGGGACTGGCCGGCGACTCGCTGCTGACCGGCGCGCCGTTCTGGTCGGGGCGCGGTCTGGCGGCGGGCCTGCTGCCGGACCTTCAGAATTTCTGGCTGTGCGACGCGGTCGCGCGCGGCGGACGCATCGCCTGGCGCTACGTCGGCGAGGCCGCGCTCTACGCGCTGACCTGCTGCGCGCTCTTCCTCGTCGCCGGCTGCCTGGCGTTCCGGGAACGGGATCTGGGATGACGCGCGCGGCGACGCGCAGGAGGGAGGGGAACGTGCCTGAAAGCAAACAACCGGTTATCGAAACGCGCGGGCTGCGCAAAGTCTTCCGCGATTTTTGGCGGCGGCCTACGGTGGAGGCGGTCAAGGGGCTGGACCTCACGGTCAATGACGGCGAGGTCTTCGGCCTGCTGGGGCCGAACGGCTCCGGCAAGAGCACCACGATCAAGATGCTGCTCGGCCTGCTGCGCCCGACGGCCGGCCTGGTCCGCGTGCTGGGCGCGGCCCCCGACGACACGCGCGCCAAGGCGCGCATCGGCTACCTGCCCGAGGTCTCGCACCTGCATCCCTTCCTCACGCCGCGCGAGACGCTGATGTACTACGCCAGCCTTTTCGGCATGCCGCGCAAGGAGGCTGTGCGCCGCACGCATGAATTGCTGGTCATGGTGGATCTCGAGCATGCCGCCGACCGTGCGGTGGGCGGTTTTTCAAAGGGCATGGCGCGCCGCGTGGGCCTGGCTCAGGCGCTGGTGAACGCGCCCGACTTGCTGATCCTCGACGAGCCGACATCGGGACTCGATCCGATCGGCAGCCGCGAAGTGAAGGA
>MWEJ01000606.1 GCA_002071025.1 Verrucomicrobia bacterium ADurb.Bin070
TGGCCGCGGCGTGGGCGAACTATTATGCCGGGCGCTACAAAGAGGCCTCCGAGTTGCTGGACCGGGTGATCGGCCAGGCGCAGCATCCCGAGCGCGAGGAGATCCTTTACGTCAAGGCGAACTGCCTGCGCCAGCTTGAACAGCGCGCCGATGCGGTGGCGATGTACGCCCGGCAGTTGGCCGAATTTCCGGCCGGCAAACTGGCGCCGCAGGCCCAATATGAACGGCTTTCGACCCTGTACAACGACGGCAAGTACCAAGAGGTGCTGGATGTCGCCGCGCAGGTTGCCGCGCCGCCCCCCGAGTACGCGGACAACGTCTACTGGATGAGCGCCGAGTCGGCGGTCGCCGTGCAGAAGAGCGAGGCCGCCGTGCAGAACTACCGTCTGCTGGTGGACAAGTGTCCCTCGAGCCCGTTTGTTAAAGACGCGCTCTACCGGCTGGGCTGGCTGTTGCAGAAACAGGAAGTCTGGGAGTCGGCCGCCTCTTGGTTCCAGCAGGTGTCCGAGCGCTTTCCCAAAGACCCGCTGGCCGCGAAGGCGCTCTATGCCGCAGGCGTCTGCCGCTCGCGGCTCGGTCAGAGCGAGGCTGCGCTGCGCGACTGGACCGTGCTGCTGACGCAGTATCCGGAGAGCGCGGAGGTGGCGGAGACGCTCTACCAGAAGGCGATGGAAGAACTGCGCACCAAGAATCCTCGTGCGGCCGGCGCGACGCTGGACGAGCGCATGCGCCGCTTTCAGGACGATGCGCGCAAGGCCGAGGTGCTCTACTGGCGCGGCGCGGTGGCTCGTCAGACCGGTGATCGGGTGGAGGCGGAAAAGCTGTTCCGCGCCTGTCTGGCCGCCACGCCGGCCAAGGAGTTCGAGCGCGAGTCGATGCTGGAGTTGGGCCTTCTGCTGCAGGAGGACGGACGCAAGGAGGAGGCCGCCGGACTCTTTCAGACGCTGCTGGACGCGCCGATCACCGACAAGCTTGGTCCCGACCGTCTGGCGTGGCTCGCGGAATTTCAGTTGGAGCAGAAACGAACGGATGCCGCCGCCAAGGCGGCGAATGCCCTGCTGGCGCTCAAGCCCGACAAAGGCTGGGTGCAGACCGCTTGGACCGTGCTCGGCCGGATTCATCGGGCCAAGGAGGAGCGCGATCCCGCGATCCACGCCTTTACGGAGGCGCTGTCCGCTGGCGCGTCGACCGCCTATGGCGCCGAGGCGGCGCTGCGCCTGGGCGAGCTGTTGACCCAGGCCGGCCGCTTCGACGAGGCCGCCAAGCATTTGAATGACGCCGCGTCGCGCGCGGCCGCGCCGGAACTGCTGGGCCTGCGGGCGCATGCTTACGCGGGGCTGGCGCGCAATGCCGAAGAGAAAGGCGACGCGGAGGCTGCGCTGCGCTACTACATGAGCGTCGGCATCCTGTTCAACGATGCTACGCTGGTGCCCGAGGCGCTGCGCAAGGCCGCGACCCTGCTCGACAAGCTCGGTCGCGGACAGGAGGCGCAGGCGATGCGCGAGGAACTGAAGGCACGCTATCCGGATTCGCCGCTGTCGCGTCAGGGGCAGACCCGAACGGAGCGTCGCGAGGAGAAGGGCAACGCATGATACCGCACGGCTTTGGACAGCACCAGAGACAGAGCGAACATCACATGATGTTGGCCTGCGTGGCTATCTTGCTTTCCGCGGTCATTCATGTGGTCTGCATGTACCTGTTTGCGGACTGGGCGTTGGGGGGTGCGGCGGCCGGTCTGCGCCAGAAGGCGCGCGACTGGTTTGAGGG
>MWEJ01000607.1 GCA_002071025.1 Verrucomicrobia bacterium ADurb.Bin070
GCGCGGTTCCGGGTCGAAGACCGCCACCGCCACCACCGGCCAGCCGCCCCACCGCCACTTGTTGCCGCGCATGTACTTCGCGCGCGTCAGCCGCGTGAGCCACGGGATCTCCTTGACGGCGAGCAGCGTGTAGTGCCGGGCGATCTCGTCCAGCATGGCTTGCCGGAAACCGCGGCGCACCGCCTTGGCGCGCAGCACGAACAGGTTGAGTTCACCGGGCTGCCGCGCCGCCAGCAGCAGCGCGAAAAAGCGGCTTTTGAAGAGGTGTTTGAATTGATTCTGGAGATAGCGGACCGCCGTGTCGGGATCGATCGAGAACCCCTCTTCCGCCAGCAGGCGGTGCATGTCGAAAAGCGAGAGATCGTACGGGCGCCCGAGCCGCTGCGCCAGCTCCTTGACGAAGCCGTAGCGCTTGTAGGCCCGGAAGGCGAGCGGATCCGTGGCGTCCGCGCGGCACGCCTCCGCCTTCTGGTAGGCAAGGTGGTAGAGCAGCGACACATAAAGATCGTGGTCGCACGGCACGTAGAACGCATCCTGCCAGCGCACGCGGCGCTGCAGGATCAAGCCGGCCAGCGCGGCAGGAAAGTAAGGCCCGCCGACAAAATCCGCGCCATGTCCGGCTGTCACGCTATAAAGATCGCATTTGATCCCCAGTCGCTTCGGCACGCCGCGGAACGAGCGGGACACGGCTTCGGCCGCGCGGTCTTCGAGCAGGACATCCATGTCCTCCTTGCCGCCGCGCGCCGGGCACTCGCCCATGTTGCGGTAGCCGCGCAACACCGCATAGGAAAAACCGTTCGCCTCAAGCCAACGGAAAAAATGCGCCGGATCTCTTAGATACACTCTCATAAAAAAATGACGGGGCGATCAGCCAGCACGGAAGGGTGCCACCATAACATCCCGACTTGGCAGGGTCAAGCCCGCCGGTGCGCATCCGAAGGCAATCGGTTAGTGGCAGGGATGCGCGAAGTTCATGCGTTACTGGTGAAAAGAGGGGCAGGCGAGTCGGGAGCGCGGGCGTCCCCGCCCGCAACAACGTTTCATGCAACATGATCTCTGCCACCAACCGATTATCATCTGAAGCAGACGCAGAGGTGACAGCGGCGCGGCGCGGCTGTATACTGACGCTCATTCATGAAAGTCGGAGTGCTCAGATTTAGTGCTTTGGGAGACTTGGCGCTGGCCATGCCGTTTATCCGCGCGCTGACGGTCAAACCCGTGGTGCTGACGATGGCGCCCGGCCAGGCGCTCTATCAGGATGAATTCGAGACGTTCGTCATTTTGAACGACAAACGGCTGCGCTCGCTCGGGCGGTTCGTGCGCGCGGCGCGTCATCAGCGGCTGGATCTGTTGATCGATCTGCAGAGCAACGACCGCAGTCGGCTGCTGACGCGTCTCTCCGGCGCGCGCCGCATCGCCGAGCGCCGCTTCACGTCCAGCGGCCGCTCCGCGCAGGAAACTTGGCGCGCGATCCTGGAGCCCACAGGCTTGCTCGGCCCGCTTGATCTGACATTCACGCCCAAGCCGCGCGACTACATCGTCCTCAATGCGGGCAGCTCGCCCAACTGGCACTCCAAGCGTCTGCCCGACGCCAAGTGGCGCGAGATCAGCGCTGTGCTGCACGAGCGGTTCGGCCTGCCGTTCGTGCTGACCGGCTCGCCCGACGAGCGCGCGTATGTGTCGCAGCTTGCGGGCCAGCTTGCCGGGCGTTGCGAAAACCGCGCGGGGCAGACCTCCATCCCGCAGCTCAAGCACCTGCTTGCG
>MWEJ01000608.1 GCA_002071025.1 Verrucomicrobia bacterium ADurb.Bin070
ACGGCTGGCTTCCACGAGATCGAAATCCTTTATCGCGAGAACACCGGCGGCAACGCGCTGCGCGCCTTCATCGCCTACCCGGGCGGCACGACCAACCTGCTGCCGCAGGCGATCCTCTTCAGCGGTGCGGCGTTACGCGGGCTCGCGGGTGAGGCCGGCAGCGCACTGAATCTGGGCGCTGGTGCGGCGGTCGTGATCGATCAGGAAGCCGACACGCTCTTCGCCGGCAGCTTCGTCGGATCGGCGAGCGCGTTCATCCAGAAGGACGGTCCGGGAACATTGACGCTGACCGATGGCAATGCCGCCTATTCCGGCGGCTATGCGGTGGTCGGCGGCACGCTGCGCGTGGGCGACGGCGGATTGAGCGGCGCACTGGGGACGGGCGCGGCCGTGGCGGTTGACGCCGGCGGCACGTTGGCCTTTGACCGCGACGGCGTGGTGACGGTCGACGGTGTGATCTCGGGCAACGGTCTGATCGTGCTGGACGGCCCGGGCGAGGTGTACGTCACGTCAGCCAGTGTCTTCGCCGGCACGGTGCTGGTCAACAACGGCCGGCTGACCTTCGCCCCGGGCGCCACGCTCGGCGACGCGGTGATTGTGACGAACACCGCGGCCGTCGAGGTCGAGACCTCGGGAACGCGCTACCAGAGCGGTCTGATGGATGACCTGGTCGGCGACGGCGAGCTCGTGGTCACCGGCACCGGCACGCTGGTGCTGAATAACGCCAACACCTATGCGGGCACGACGCGCGTCGAGAGCGGCGCGACCGTGCGGGTCGCCTCGCCTGCCGCGCTGGGCGGCGGCGGTGACGTGGCCTTGGACGGCGGAACCCTCGCGATCCAACCGTCTGTCACGCCGGGCACCAATGAACTGGCGCATCCGTTGGATCAGGCCGAGTGGACGCGCAACGGGTCGGCCACATGGGCGACACGCTACGACGCCCAGTGGCTGCAGCTTACGCCGAACACCGGCAGTCAGGCGGGCAGCGCCTATTGCAACACGCCGGTTGTGGCGCCGCACATACCATGGTACGCCTCCTTCCGCTACGAAACCGGCGACAAGATGACAAGTCCGGCTGACGGCTTCGCCTTCATTCTGCAGAACGATGGGCGCGGCCTCACGGCGCTGGGCGCGAGCGGCGGGGCGATCGGTGCGAGCGGCATCACACCCTCGATCGGCATCTGCTTCAACATCTACAACGCCGACAGCATCGGCTGGATCGTGGACGGTGCCAGGGTGGAGGAGTCTACTGCCATCAGCGGGATCGATCTGGTGGCCGGCGTGGATGTGGCCGTCGCCTATGACGGCGCCAAGCTGATCGTGACCGTGACTCAAGGAGAAAAGGTTTACACGGCGGAGCGCACCGTCGACCTGTATGCGAAGTTCGGCGGCAGCTCCGCGTATGTCGGCTTCACCGGCGGGACCGGCGGGGCGACGGCCCAGCAGTTCGTGGGCGAGTTCGAGATGCTTGACGCGGTGTCGGCGGCAACCGACTACGCCAACACGGTTTCTGTCGCGGACGGGCAGAGCGGCGCGCTGACGCCGCTGCTCTTCGCGGAGGACGCCGCGTTCACGTTTGGCGGGCTTGACCTCGGGTCTGGCGCGACCCTCAACGTGTCGCCGGCGGCCGGATCGATGGGGAATTCCGATTATACGGTCGCGGCCAGCAACGTGACGGTCGCGGCCGGCACGGCGACGGTGAACGTGGCGGCGAACGGCACCGGTACGGGCGTGCTGGGGTTGGCGCGCCTGACGGTCGGGGC
>MWEJ01000609.1 GCA_002071025.1 Verrucomicrobia bacterium ADurb.Bin070
GAGCAGTACTTCGCGCATTACGATCACACCGTCACTGCCGTGACCAACCTGCTGCCCGGCGCGCGCATCGGCCCCGGCAACATCCTGAATCCGCGCGACGGCCAATTCGGCACCGCGACGCGTCAAATATGGGGACTCGACATCATCGACCATGCCGCCTGCGGCATGAATGCGGTCACCGGCGGGCGCGGCACGCGCATGGACTGGTTCTCCTGCTCGTGGTATGCGCGCGTGGGGCGTCCGCTGTCGGACTTCGACGAGGCGGTGGCCCTCATGCGCGGGCGTCTGGCGCGTTATCCGCAATACCGCGACATGCCGCTGATGATCGGCGAATTCACCGTGCTGCACGACGAGCATGGCCGACGCCTGTGGGCCGGCGACACCACCGAATGGGCGGCGAGCTTCTACGCCGGCCTGGCCGACCGCGTCTATCGGTACGGCATCCGGCAGGTCTACGAATGGGCGCAGACCACGGAAGGCATCCTCCATCCGCGGACGCAGGTGATCGCGATGCTCGACCGCATGGCGGACGGCACACGCCTCGCCACTGAGATTCACGCGCAGTCCGACGCCGATTGCGGCGCCATCGCCTGCCGCAAAGAGGGCGACCTCTACATCCTGCTCTACAACCACCGGGCGCGTCGGCGGCCCTCCGTTCCCGAGCGCGTGCGGCTGACGGTGCGCGACCGGCGCATGTCGCCGGAGCATGCGTGGACGCTGGCCGAACGCCGAGTCGATGCGGCACACGGGACGTGGGCCTACGCCTTCGCCGCGGATTGTCGGGCGGCCGGCGTGAAACCGTTGACGCAGGCAGGCCGTTACGAAGGCGGCGTCTCGCTTCTTTACGGGCCGCCCGGCGTCGCCGTTTTCAGGAAAAACAAGGAGAAGTATCAGCACTTGGCGCGCGTCGACGAAACAACGGAGACTGTCCGTGTCGGCGCGGGCCGGTTCGACCGCGACGTCGAGATGGCCGGGCATAGCGTGCGGCTGCTCCGGCTGACGCCGTCGCCGAAAGAATAATGGTACACTTTCTAACCACAACACGCACCACACACACAGGGGGGAGATCATGAAGCGATTGTTTTCAGCCGGAAAATCAGAGGTCACGGAAGGCGCCAACCACCGCGTTCTATCTGCATGGCACAACATTCTCTGTGCCCTCTGTGCGCTCTGCGGTTTCATTTCAAGCAGTCGCGCCGACACGCTGGCGCAGGGGTTCCGCGACGTGCCGATGGCAGAGCGGCCCTGGTGTTATTACTGGTGGGTCAACGGCAACGTGGACGCCGAGACCATCACGCGAGACTTGGAGGCCATGCGGCGCGTCGGCTTCGGCGGCCTGCTGCTTTTCGACGCGCGCGGGTATCACGAGGACGTCAACCACCTCATCTATCCCAAGCCGAAAATGGCGTTTATGAGCGACACCTGGCGCGCCATGGCCTCGCACACGGTACGCGAAGCCGCGCGGCTCGGCCTCACCGTCAGCGTGAACCTGAGCAGTTGCGCGGGCGCGCTCAAAGGCCCCTGGGCGGTCGGCGCGGATGCGCCCAAGCGACTGGTCTACCAGCTCCTGCCGCTGCGCCCCGGCGCTGCGGAGCTGCTTTCGAAGCCCGCCCCATTCGCCCACTTCAAGGACGTGGCGGCCTTCAAGGTCTGCTACTCGGGCGCCGAGTTGCCCGCCACCGAGTGGCGCAACGCGGGCGACGGTCCGTTTGACGGCTGGTCCGGCAAGCGCATCGGCGACGCGGCGGACAC
>MWEJ01000610.1 GCA_002071025.1 Verrucomicrobia bacterium ADurb.Bin070
CAGCAACGCAAAGCGGTCGGTCACCAACGCCGCGCCGGCCGGCTCGCACGCCACGTTCGCGATATCGCGCAGACGAACCGGAAGCAGGACGGCCAGCGGCCGGCCGCCCCACTTCGGGTCTTCCCACACGCCAGCCCGGCGGACGGTCGCGGTCAGCGTCCAGCGCTCTCCCTGCCGCGTCAAAGCCACCTCCGCCGCCGAGCTTTCGGCCGGATAGCGCGCCGTCCAGGCGGGATCGCCGTAAAAGGCCACGGCATCACGGTCCCAAAGCAACCCCAATTCGTCGCGTGCACGCACGGCGTGGCGCTGGCGAAAGCTATCGACGCTGCGGTAATCCTCCGCTCCGGGCTGCGTCTGCAGCGCGTGCGGGAAACGCTGTTCCATCTGATGCAGCAGGGACTGGTTGTTCAGGAAGAAGGCCTCGCTCAGGGTTAGGCGTCCATCCTCGAACAGCAGGCCTGTCCCCCACCCCATGTACCCGTAAAACGTCACTGCGGTATAGCCAATCATCTGCGCGACCCCCCCACTGTGCAGCCACGCGGTGGCCAGGCAGTCGCGCGTGTCGATGTGGCCGATCAGGCAGTTGCCCACCGGCAGATAGACCTTGGGGTTGGGCGATGCAAACGGGTGGCGCGTGGTGTCGGCGCTCACCGTGCACAACGCGCCACGCTCATGGACCACCGCGCCGCCCGGCAGGTTGTAGGCGATCTGCCAGTCCCGTTCGGTGGCGTGGCCGCTGGTGTAAAACACATCGACCGGCATCTCGCGGAACGCCTGGGCGAGGGCGTGTGCGGCATCGGGTGCCACGGCGCGGTATGCCGCTCCGGCACTGCCGGCGGGCTTCCGCCAAAAATCTGTCGGCGCGTTCTCGTTTGTGGCGAAGCCGGCGTCCAACCGCTGCAGCAGATCCGGCCCCATGCTGGTCGCGCCGCGCCGGATGATCAACGGCTCGCGTAGCGCGGCCACGCGCACGGCATCGTCGGCCGTGTAACCGGTCAGAATACCCCAGAGCAGATCTCCGTACGGATCGTCATCAAGCCGGCGCGTCAGCCGGTGAATCGCCAGAACAAAACCGCGGCCGCAGGTCTCGGGCGGTTCCACGAAACAGGCGTAGTTCGGGAAGAGCCGCCGCAGCCCGGGCAAGGCCTGTTCCGGCTGCCCGGCCGGATAGAGCACGACCTCGGCCTCATATTTCGCGCACAGGATTTCCACCACGCGACGCCACTCCGGCCGTGCGACCGTCGCCTCGCTCGCCAGCACCGCGTAGCTGCGCATCGGGTCGAGCGCCATCGCGCCGGACACGCCGGACAGCCGCCACACAGCCGTCTCCGTCTCCGACCGCGCGGCCCCCGGAGCCAGCAGCAGGCTGACGGCCGCCACCACGCGTCGCGCGGCGGCGAGCCGGCGTCCGCTGGCACACGCCACACTCATGCCAGCAACACCCGGGTCCGTTCGATCTGCTCGTCGTCGCCCAGCACCAGCACCACATCGCCGGCCTCAAGCGTGTCATCGGCGGTGGGATTCACCTGCGTAGCGCCCTGCCGTTCGATGCCAATGACGCTCGCGCCGACGCGCGCCCGCAGGTTGATCGCCCGCAGCGACTGGCCGCATACTGACGAACCTCCGCGCACCTTGAGCCGTTCGGTGTGAATGTCCAAAAGATCGGCGGCCGATTCGGCGGGATCGGTTTCGACCTCCTTGGTCAACACGCCCCGCAACGTCTCCAGCGACTCCGCCCCCAGCCGCCAAAAG
>MWEJ01000611.1 GCA_002071025.1 Verrucomicrobia bacterium ADurb.Bin070
CCGTCCGGCACATAGTGGAGGGCGATCCAGACGATGTGGTGCGCCGTGGTGTTCGGGTGCGGGATCTCTTTGCCGACAGAAACCGTGATGGCGAGCGCTTCGCCGGCTTTTACCGTGTCGGCGCATTCGATCACCGGAACATGCTTCTCGTTTTTCCAATCTGCGCTTTTCACAAATTCTGACAACATGGCTGAATCCTTTCGGTTGATGTGTGACTGTTGGGTAAGCCCCGTCCCTTTTGGACAGCTTCACGCAAACCCAAGCAAGCATGCGGCTAGTTTACTGGAAGAGCCGCCTGAAGCGCAAGAGACCTTCCAGAAAATAATAATCGCCGTAGTTGAGCGGCACGTCGATCTCGCTGTTGCCCGGCAGATGGCCGACGCCGTGCAGCAGGATGAAGTTGCCGTTTTCTCCGACCGGGGCGCGGTAGGCGGGCGAGCTGAGCGAGAGGAGCTGTTGGATCGCGGTTTCGCGATAACGCGCGGCTTTGGGCGCCTCGGCGATCGTGCTGAGTTCCAGCAGCGCGCTGGCCATGATGGCGGCGGCGGAACTGTCGCGCGGCGCGTGGGGAATCTCGGCGGCCTGGTAGTCCCAGTACGGCACCTTGTCGGCCGGCAGATTCGGGTGGTTGACGAGGAAATCGGCGAGCTTGATCGCGCGCGTCAGGTATTCGGGCTTGCGGGTCTCGCGGTACATCAGTGTGAAGCCGTAGAGCCCCCACGACTGCCCGCGCGCCCAAGGGGCATCCGCGGAAGCGCCTTGGCCGGCGTAGTAGCCGTAGATCTTGCCGTTCAGCGGATTGTAGTCGACGATGTGGTAGGCGCTGCCGTCCGGCCTGAAATGGCGGCGGTCGGTCTGGTCGGCGTGGCTGAGCGCGATGTCGCTGAAGCGCTTCTCGCCGCTCTGCTTGGCGGCCCACATCAGCAGCTCAAGGTTCATCATGTTGTCGATGATGACCGGGTTGGTGTAATTGTCCCAGGAGCGGATCATGCCGAGCCGCGGCACGAAACGGGTACAGAGCGCGGCGGCGCCGTCAAGCAGCACCTCCTTGTAGCCGTCGGGATTGGCCAGGCGCAAGCCGTTGCCGAAACTGCAATAGAGCATGAAGCCGATATCGTGGTTGCCGGTGAAGTGCCGGATCTGTTCGAGCATGCCGGTATAGTGCAGCGCGGCCTCTTTCCACTCCGGGGCCTGCGTGTATTCGTAGAGATACCAGAGCGAGCCGGGGAAGAAGCCGCTGGTCCACTCCTTGGGGCCGATGGTGACAAGCTTGCCGTTCTCCCATCTGCGCGGGAACTGGTCGGTCGTGCCTTCCAGGCGCTTGAGCATGCCGCGATACTGCTCGGCAGCGGCGGCAAAGGCGTTGGGCACCATGGCGCGCAGCGCGTCGGCCGGGGCGAACGCGGTGTCGATCCGCTCCAGCGTGCCGCCGGTGAAGTAGATCGGGGCACCGGTGACCGGCAGAACGCAGGTGGCCGTGTTGTCGTGCCACTGGGTGTCCAGCGCGGCGCCGGACTGCGAGGTGAGCGTGACCGCTTTCGACGAGAAGGTCAAGGCGAGCATGCGGGCGGAGCCGTATGACCAGATCGCGCCGGCGGCACGTCCGTCGGGTCGCTGCCACTGCGGATGGTAGAGCGTGCCATCTGCTGATTTCCAAGGGCGGTCCAGCACGGTCGAGCCTGCGGGACGCTGCGCGACAAGCGTCTTGTAGGCGAGGTAGGCCGGCTTGGGCGAGAAGTC
>MWEJ01000612.1 GCA_002071025.1 Verrucomicrobia bacterium ADurb.Bin070
CCATCGTGGCGCGACGGCAGGCCGCTGTGCCGACAGCCGACATTCCGGCCTATTTCCAAAGGTGCGCGGAGATGCTCCAGGCCTGCGCACAAGAAGCCGGCGTCGCGGTGCAGGCGCTAAGCGGCGTGGGGATGAACATCCCCGGCATGGTGACGCCTGACGGCCACGTGCTGGGCTCGCCGTCCGCCGGCTGGGGCGCGTTCCACGCGCGCCCCTTGTTGGCGAACGCTCTGGCTCTGCCGGGCGAGCGCCTTTTTTTTGAAAACGACATCAACGCTTGCGCGCTGGCGGAACAGCGTTTCGGCGGCGCAGGCGACGATTTCGTCTGGCTTACGATCAGCACCGGCAACGGCGGCGCAGTCGTAACAAACGGCAAACTGGTGCGGGGCGGCGGCGGCTGCGCCGGCGAATTCGGCCATCTCAAGGTTGAACGGGACACGCCCTACCCCTGCGGGTGCGGCGGGTGCGGTTGCCTCGAGGCGCATGCGTCGGGCGTCGCCATCGCCCGGCGCGCGGTCGAGGCGGGCCTCGTATACGCGCAAACCGGCGTTTACCTCGGGCGCGCGTTGGCCATCGCCGCGAACCTGATGAACCCCACGCACGCCTTCATCGGCGGCGGCGCGTCGAAGGCGCTCGACCTGATGCTGCCGAGTCTTCAGCGCACCCTGGCGCTGGAGGCCCTGCCGCAATGCGGGCAGCTCGCCGTGACGCAGACCAGCCTAGGGTATGAAGCCGCCGTGATGGGCGCTGCGGCCGTATGCCTGACCGGCTTGACACGCCCGCGCACCCGGCATTAACGGCCTTCAAGCGGCCTGACCCTCAGCAGGCGCTCCATTGTCTCACGTGCCCCGTTCATCCGCGCCGGATCAGCCAGAACACGCATGTCATAGGCGGTTGCTGCATCGGCCTTCACGTGCGCCACACCGGCCTGCGTCTGCAGCGCCTGCTCTTCAAGACGTGTCCAGACGCCGGCACGAAATTCACCGACCTCGCCCACCAAGTCCGGAGCACCGGCATCGCGACACAAACCGAGCGCCCCCGCCCCGAACGGTAAAATCGCCACAAACGGCGCACGGCGCACGTCTTCGCCAGATAGCGACAGTACCGCCCAATCGCCGCCTGCTTTGAGCACCTCAGCCCCGCCAACCGTCAGCCCCTTCTGCGCGGCGGCAGCCACCACTTCACCCCGTGCATTGACCTGCACGTAGAGAGTCCGGCCCGCCGCCACGCCCGCGCGGATCTCCGGCAGATGCCCGCGCGCTGGAATCACGATCTGGCGCGCTTCCTCCGACTGATTGACGGCCGCCACCGCGCGTCCGTCGCGCAACGCGACTTCAAAGGTCACCGTGTACCCGTCGTCAGGCGTCACGCGCAGCCGCTCCACGTTGGTGCTCTCATCGATAAAACGCCGGTAGATCTCGCGCCCGGTCTCGCTGCGGTCATCCAGCAGTTCGAGCGGTTCCGGCACCCACGCCACGCGTCCGTCGCGCGAGGTACGGAAGGACACCGCCTGCGGCAGCGCCTTCACAGAGAACGGCGGAACGGCCGGCGCCGGCGCAACCAATCCGAGCTGCTCCAAACGTGCCATCCGCGTCGGCGTGCGGTCTTCGGCAAAGCGCGGATCGCCCGTCAGCAGCACCCGTCCGCCCTGCTCGATGAACCGCAGAACCCGCTCGAAAGAAACGTCGGCGGGGCAGACTGCCAGCGGCCACACCAGAGCCCGCGCTTCGGGCGGCA
>MWEJ01000613.1 GCA_002071025.1 Verrucomicrobia bacterium ADurb.Bin070
CCGAAAGCCGCGCATCGGCTGAATGCCGCCATGTTTATCCTGTTTGTGGCCGGGCTGGCGCTGATTATCCGGGCCGGCGCATAATTCGAAAGTACAAACGCTATGGCGCGCCGTGCTCAACATGTTGCCTTGGTGCTCAGCCTCAACAAGCGCTTTGATCGCAAGGTGATCGAAGGCGTGACCCGTTTCGTGCACGAGTCCGGATCGTGGAGCGTGTTTCTGGAAGATGATCCTTCCGCCAAAATCCCCGATTTCAGCCGCGGGCATTTCGACGGCGTGATCGCCGATCTGGATGACCCGCGCATTCCGCGGCAGGTGGCCGGACTCGCCATGCCGGTTGTCGGTATCGGCGGCATCGAAACCGGCTGTTCGCTCAATCTCACGGTCTCCACCGTGGGCACCCATAACCGCAAGATCGCGGAACTGGCGGCCGATTACCTGATGCGACTCGGACTGCGCAGTTTCGGATACTGCGGCGTGCCGGCGAGCACGATCGATCCGTGGAACCGCGAACGCCAAGAGACGTTCGCGCGTCAGGTTGAAGCGCAGGCCCACGCCTGTTCCATTTTCAGCGCGCGGTACAAGCCGTCGCACAGTTGGGAGCAGTTGCAAGAGGCGATCGGGGCCTGGCTCGCACCGCTACCTAAGCCGGTCGGTGTGTTGGCGGCGAACGACGTGCGGGCGCGGCATGTGTTGGAGGCGTGCCGGCGTTTCGGTTTCCGTGTGCCCGATGATGTCGCCGTGCTGGGTGTCGACAACGACGACTTGATCTGTGAACTGGCGACGCCGCCGCTCTCCAGCATCGTGCAAGGAACCGAGGAGATCGGGTATCGCGCCGCGAGGTTGCTTGATGCGCTCATGCGGCGTCGCGAGCGGCGCGTCACCAACATTTTGGTCGATCCCGTCACGATCGTGGAACGCGCGTCGACGGATCTGATCGCGACATCGGATCGGGTGGTGGCGGATGCGCTGCGCGTGATCCGCCAGGAGGCGTGCGGCGGGATCGGCGTGTCGCAGGTCGCGCGCGGCATCGGCGTCTCGCGGTCCACGCTGGACGGCCACTTCAGGCGGGTGGTGGGACGCAGCGTCCACGACGAGATATTACGTGTTCAAGTCAATGCCGCCCGAACGCTGCTCGCAGCCACCGATTTGCCGCTGGATGAGATCGCCCGGCGCGCGGGTTTCTGCCATGCGCAATATCTTTCTTGCATCTTCAAGCGCGAGTGCGGCCAAACGCCCGGCGATTACCGGCGCCGCGCGCGCTGAGAGCCGCTCCTGTTTGATTTCACACTTAATTTGTGAAAGAACGCAATGGCGGGCGCGATGGGGATTTCAGATAATGCAGCTATAAGTTTGGGGTATGGTGCCCGCAAACACTGTCGGTTAAAAAGCTTTTTTCATAGCAGGGAGCGGCAACATGGCTAAGATCAATGTCGGTTTGAACACAGAGTTCTCTCGCAGCAGCGACAAGCCGTTCGAATGGGCGGTCAAGGCGGCTGCGGAGATGGGGTACAAGTACATCGAGCCCATGGTCCACTTCGGACGCGAGCTGATGAGCGAGGCCGGGTATTTCCACACGGTCTCGATGTTCGATGATCCTTACCGCATCAAAGAGGCGTGTGATGCGGCCGGTTTGACGATCTCGGGTCTGCAGGCTCACGGTCCTCTGTGCCGCCCCGAAGTGCATGGCGAGTATATCAAGCTCGCGATCCGCGTCGCCGGCGAAATCGGCGT
>MWEJ01000614.1 GCA_002071025.1 Verrucomicrobia bacterium ADurb.Bin070
CCGCGCCCGGCTCCGCAGCGATGAGCGCGGCCTTCTCCTCGTCCGTCAGGATGAGGTTGCCGCCGTCGGACGGTTTGTTGCCGCAGCGCATTTCAGGAACAGGCGAAAGCGGCGACTGACGCTTGGTCACAAAGGAGTCCGATCCGGCCGTGAGGTACGGGCTGATGTTGGCGACCTCTGACACCGTTGCCGCCCCGTTTCCGGAGTCGTAATCGAACAGGCGTTTGACGGGGATGTCGAACGTGGCGAAGCCGATGATGACCACGTGGACATGGGCCTTGCCGCGGGCCTCGCTTTGCCACTGGAACGTGCGGTGCGCGAAATGGATCTTCACGCGCTTGCCGAACAGCAGGCCCCAGATCAGCGGCACCTGCTCGCCCTGGGTGATCGAGTTGGTGGACACGAAGCCGACGACGATGGCGGTGTCTTGGATGTAATCGGCCGCGCGGTAGTGCCAGCAGGTCACGTAGTCGAGGTCGCCGATGTTCTTGAAGCCCCCGAACACGGCGGCCATGTCGGCTTTCTGCTCGGCGGTCTGGTAGTGCTTGCCGATGAAAGGCGGGTTGCCGAGAACGTAGGAGCATTGGTCGGGCGGCAGGATCGCCCGCCAGTCGAGCCGCAGGGCGTTGCCCAGCACGATGCGGGCGGACTTGCGCAGCGGCAAGCGCACGAAGTATTGGCCGAACGCCTCCGAAAGGCGCATGTTCATCTGGTGGTCCATCAGCCACATCGCCACCTCGGCGATGCGGGCGGGCCACTCCTGGATCTCGATACCGGTGTAGTCGTCCACGTCTACGCGCGACAGCTCGTTGACGTTGAGCTGCAACTGCACCTCGCCGCCGAACAGGGCCTTGAGGACCTCGATCTCCAGCAGGCGCAGCTCGCGGTAGGTGATGACAAGGAAGTTGCCGCACCCGCACGCCGGATCGAAGAACCGCAGCTTGCCCAGCTTCTCGTGGAACTGCCTGAGCATGGCCTTGCTGCGCCGGGCCTTCTCGAACTCCGCCCGCAGGTCGTCCATGAAGAGCGCGTTGATGACCTTGAGGATGTCGCGTTCGGCCGTGTAGTGCCCGCCCGTCTGGCGGCGCTCCTTGGGGTCCATCACGCCCTGGAAGAGCGAGCCGAAAATCGCGGGGGAGATGCGCGACCAGTTGAAATTCGTGCAGGCGACCAATGCGTCGCGCATGGCGCGGCTGAAGTCGGCGAAGCCCAGCCGCTCTTTGAACAGCTCGCCGTTGACGTACGGGAAGGCGGCGAGCAGCTCGTCGAGGTTCTTCTGGCGGCGCTCGGGAGGGGTGTCCAGCACCTCGAAGAGGCGGGCCAGATGCAGGCCGAGGTCGGAACCGTCCTTGGCCGTCTTGTTCTCGATGTAGAGCGTGAAGGTCTCTGGTTCGTAGAGGCCGGTGTCTTCCGCGAAGAGACAGAAGAGGATGCGCACAAGGAAGCGTTCGAGGTCGTGGCCCGCGTAACCGCCTTCGGCCAGCGCGTCGTGGAGGTCGCCCAGGATCTCCACGGCCTTGATGTTGATCGGGTCTTCCTCGCGCAGGCGGTGCTGCTTGTAGCCCGCGATGAAGGCGAACTCCTGAATGTGCTTGTGCAGCTCCTTCAGAGGGAACTCGGTCTTACGGTAATGGCGGGCCTCGAACAGCGGCAGGTCGAGCTGCTCGTCCGGCTCCAGATCGTACAGCGCCACGCGGTCGAAATCCGACAGGATCACATAGCGCGGCAGGTC
>MWEJ01000615.1 GCA_002071025.1 Verrucomicrobia bacterium ADurb.Bin070
TGGCGAGACCGCAGCCCTGAGTGAACGCCTTGAAGAACGGCTCTCCGTCCATCCGTTCTTAACGCGGGCACTGGGAGTACAGGCATCCTGCCTGTACATTTAACGACAGGCTGGAAGCCTGTCCCCCCAGTGGGCGTACAGGCATCCTGCCTGTACATGTGAACGACAGGCTGGAAGCCTATCCCCCCAGTGAACGAAGACAACCGAAATCCGAATGTCGAAAGGACCAACCTTCGGCGTTGTAGGGTGGCGAGGAATGTGAAATCTGCCCCTTTCCCCAAGCAAGTGGAACGGACGCGCCCCTCCCGCATTCCTCATTCCCAACTCCTAATTTCCCCCTCCTCTTCAAGGTCCACCCGTCTTGACACGGCGCCGCGCTTCGGGCATGCTTCTGCCTATGAAGATCTTACAGTCCGGCGGACTCACTTTTTTCCTTCTGGCTGGCGGTATCGCCTCGGCTGGTGACGGTTGGCCTCAGTTCCGCGGCCCGCACTTCGACGGTACCGTGAAGGACGCCCGTCTGCCGCTCCATTGGAGCGAGACCAACAACGTGCGCTGGAAGGTCGCAATCCCCGATTCAGGATGGTCGACGCCTGTCGTGCTGGGCAACCGCATCTGGCTGACGAGCGCCACCGCCGACGGCCATGTCTTCTCCGCGTATTGCGTGGAGGCCGCGTCGGGCCGCATCCTGCACGCGCTGCCGCTCTTCCGCTGTGAGAAACCCGAGCCGCTCGGCAACTCGGTCAACGGCTATGCTTCGCCCTCTCCGGCCATCGAGCCCGGCCGCGTGTATGTGAATTACGGCTCGTACGGCACGGCCTGCTTGGACGCGGAGAGCGGCGCCGTGATCTGGAAGCGCGAGGATCTTGCGTGCCGCCATTACCGCGGGCCGGGCTCCTCGGTGATCCTGCACCGCGACCTGCTGATCCTGACCTTCGACGGGGTTGACCGGCAGTATGTGACCGCGCTGGACGCGCGCAGCGGCAAGACGGTCTGGCACACTGACCGCGCGATCGCGTGGAAGGATTTGGACGAGACCGGCAAACCCAAGCGCGAGGGCGACTTCCGCAAGGGATTCGCCACGCCGATCGTGATCGAGGCGAACGGCCGGCAGCAGTTGATCAGCGCGGCCTCTTCCACGCTCTTTGCGTATGATCCAGACTCCGGCAAGGAGCTGTGGCGCGTCACCAACAGCGCGCACACGCCGGCCGTCAGCCCGATCTTTGCGGACGGACTCGTGCTGGCGGTGACCGGCCACGGGGTGGCGGAACTGCTGGGCGTGCGCCCGGACGGCAGCGGCGACGTGACCGACAGCCATGTCGCGTGGCGTACCGGCGGCAAGGATGTCCCGCTCACGGCGTCGCCGGTGGCGTACGGCGGACTGCTCTACACGGTCTCGGACCACGGCGCCCTGACCTGCTATGAGACGGCGACGGGACGGCCGGTCTGGCGGCAGATGGTCGGCGGCAACTATCAGGCCTCGCTGCTCTGCGCCGAGGGCCGCGTCTACTGCTTCGGCGTGTCCGGCAAAACCACGGTGCTCCGCGCGGGCAGCCGGAGCTTTGAAAAACTGGCCGACAACCGGCTGGAAACGGGGTTCATGGCCTCGCCGGCGGTGCTGGGTAGCGCGTTGATCCTGCGCACCAAGACGCACCTCTACAGCATAAGTAATCAGGAGTAGAAGTCTTGGACGCGCATCAGGACGT
>MWEJ01000616.1 GCA_002071025.1 Verrucomicrobia bacterium ADurb.Bin070
GGCGCACCTAAAAATCTCGCGCGCGAAACCATACCACGTGGCCTCGCCCTCGCAGGTGCCGTGCACCACGCCGGGAACCGGGGTTTCCAGCAGCCGCGCGATCAGAGCGGCAACCGCGTCGGTTGAGGTGGGGTTGCCGATCTGGTCATCGACGACCTTGAGCGGCGCACCCGCCTGAGCGCCGAGAGCGAGCATCGTGTGCAGAAAGCTGGGACCGCCTTCGCCGTAGAGCCAGGCGATGCGCACGATCGTATGGTCGGGGCAGTGGCGGCGCACCGCCTCCTCGCCGGCGAGCTTGCTGGCCCCGTAGATCGTACGCGGCGCAGGCACGTCGAATTCGTGATACGGGCGGTCAAGGCCGCCGTCGAACACATAGTCGGTGGAGACCGCGATCACGCGCGCGCCGTGCCGTGCCGCGGCGCGCGCCACGCAGGCGCTGCCCAGCGCGTTCACGCGGAAGGCGGCGTCGGCGTCCGATTCGCAGGCGTCCACCTGCGTCATCGCCGCGGCGTGGATCACGACATCAGGCTTGAACTTGCCGACCGCCCGCTCCACGCTGCAGACGTCGGCAATGTCCACCTCCGGCAGATCGGCGATGAACAGCTCGTGCTGTTGGAAGTGACGTTGCAGCGTCCTTCCCAGCATGCCCTTTCCGCCTGTGAGGAGAAGTTTCATGGTTCAATCGGCCTGCGGCCTCGTTCCAGGGTTCAATCGCCCGCTACGCGGGCTGGTTCAACCTAAAACAGTTGAAATACTTTTTTTAGGTTTAAAGGTTCCAAGGTTTGAACCAGCGGCGTCAGCCGCGGTTGAACCAGGCCGCAGGCCGTTTGAACCAGCGGCGCCAGCCGCGGTTGAACCTTAATACCGGTAATGTTCCGGCTTGTAGGGGCCGTCGACCGGCACGCCGATGTAGTCGGCCTGGGCCTGGCTCAGGACCGTCAGCTTCGCGCCGAGCTGGTCGAGGTGCAGGCGGGCGACCTCTTCGTCCAGCTCTTTGGGCAGACGGTAGACGTCGACCGCCAGCGTCTCGTTCCAGAGCTTGATCTGGGCGAGGGTTTGGTTGGTGAAGCTGTTGGACATCACGAAGCTCGGGTGACCGGTGGCGCAGCCGAGATTGACCAGGCGGCCCTCCGCAAGCAGGTAGATGCAGTGGCCGTCCGGGAAGATGTACTTGTCGACCTGCGGCTTGATGTTGACGTGGCGGACGCCGGGCCAGGCCTTGAGCTTAGCCACCTGAATCTCGTTGTCGAAGTGGCCGATGTTACAGACGATCGCCTGATCGCGCATGCGGCTCATGTGCTCGGCGGTGATGACATCGCAGTTTCCGGTGGTGGTCACATAGAGGTTGGCGTAGGGCAGCGCGTCCTCGACGGTGGCGACCTTGAAGCCGGCCATACAGGCCTGCAGGGCACAGATCGGATCGACCTCGGAGACCCACACCTGGGCCTTGTGCTCCTTGAGCGACTCGGCGGAGCCCTTGCCGACGTCGCCGTAGCCGCAGACGAAGGCGACCTTGCCGGCGACCATCACGTCCATGGCGCGCTTGATGCCGTCGACCAGCGACTCGCGGCAACCGTAGATGTTGTCGAACTTGGACTTGGTGACCGAGTCGTTGACGTTGATCGCCGGCACGAGCAGCTTCTTCTCGGCGGCGAGCTGGTAGAGGCGATGGACGCCGGTGGTGGTCTCTTCGGAGAC
>MWEJ01000617.1 GCA_002071025.1 Verrucomicrobia bacterium ADurb.Bin070
GGACAGGAACACGGAGAAGGCCCGCCAATGTGGTCGGCTCAAGGCCATAGCCAAGAAGGCGGGAGTTAACCCCGCTGCGTATTTTCAGGCGTTTGTGGACGAGTGGGACAAGCAGGGTAGCACCCACAAAAAAACCCTTTCGATGGCCAATCGGCTGTTGTTGGGCAAGGACTAAAAATAAAGGAGTCAAAGTATGCGCATCATCCTCAACGTGAAAGAAATCGGCAGGAAGATCGGCATCGAGGCGAAGCTGGACACCGGCTGCCAGGACACGGCGCGGGAACGCGCGGCGGGCGAGGCCCTGTTTCATCACCTCGGGGATCATTTCGCCACCATGGAGCAGACGGCGAAAAAGCTTAAGGCGCTCTTCGGGGGAAAACGATAATGCCGACGTTCGGTACGGTATGCGACGGCATCGGCTGTGGGCACTTGGCGTTTAACCAAGTAGGGTTTGAGTGCGCTTGGTCGTTCGAGATCGAGCCGTTTCCGTCCGCCGTGCTGGCGTACAGGTTCCCCGAGGTTACGAATCACGGGGACATGCTCAAGTGCGCCGGCATGGTCAAGGCTGGTGAGATCGAGGCGCCGGATGTTTTCATCGGCGGAACGCCTTGCCAGGCTTTCAGCGTGGCTGGCAAAAGGAAAGGGTTGAAGGATGCGAGAGGAAACTTGTCACTCACGTTCTGCGGCATCGCAGACGCAATTGACGATGTTCGGGGAAGAGACGGAAAACCGCCGTGCGCTGTTCTCTGGGAAAATGTACCGGGGGTCTTGTCTGACACAGGGAACGCGTTCGGGTGCTTTCTTGGAGAGCTTTCCGGCGCGGGCTGTCAACTCGTCCCTCCAGGGGGAAGGTGGCGGAACGCTGGTTGTGTGTTTGGACCCCGGCGCACAGTCGCATGGCGCGTGCTCGACTCCCAATTTTTCGGAGTGGCCCAACGCCGCCGCCGTGTGTTCGTTGTGGCAAGTGCTGGAGACGGGTGCCGTCCCGAGGAAGTACTTTTTGAGCGCGAAGGCGTGCGCCGGGATTCTCCGCCGAGCCGAGAGGCGGGGAAAGTCGTTACCCACGATGCTGGAAGCGGCTCTAAAGTCGGTCATTGGGACGGAGGAGACTGCCACCCAAGCCTGTGCAGCGGAACAAGAGGAACAGGAGGAATAGCGGCGAGCAACCAAGAACTTTTCAGCCAGCGCGGTAGCGGGCTTGTCCCCGACATCTGCGGCTGCCTGTCTGACGGGGCGCACAACGGCGGCGGGTTGAATGGGCAGGACGCCTACAGCGGGCGGATTATACCCGTCGCGTGCCCCTCCGAGGTCGCCCTTTTGTCCGGCGGCGACGTGTGCCGCACCCTGTCCGCCCGCCACGACAGTTTACCGTGCGCCGACCGGGGGCGGGAAATAATCGCCATCTGCGACGTGATCCACGGCGACAAGTCATGCAACGGGAAGGGATGGAACGACGACGGATCGGCCTACACTCTCGACACCATGGCGACGCAGGGCGTGGCGATTGCCTTTGAGCGCCGTTTCGTCCGCACGTCCGGCGGACAGCCGTCAATCGACCTGCACCCGTGTCTGCGGGCCGATGCGAACAGCGGGGACGGCGCGCCGTGCGTGGCGACTGATATGCAGGTTCGCCGGCTCACGCCCCGCGAATGCGAGCGCCTTCAAGGGCTGCCCGACGACTGGACGCTCATCCCT
>MWEJ01000618.1 GCA_002071025.1 Verrucomicrobia bacterium ADurb.Bin070
GGTGTTGGACTTGGTGAGCTTGACCGTGTTCAGGCCGTTGCTGATCGAGCCGAGGATCATGTTGCCGGTGCTGGTTCCGTCGAGTTTCAGCGTCTTGTTGGCGAAGTTGCCGGAATAGATCGCCGCGCGCCCGATGATGATGTCGGCTTCGGACGGGATCAGCGTGGAGACTTTGTCTGGGTTGCCGCCGAAAAGGTCGACCGTGTCGATCGTGAGCGTCGGGGTGCCGCTGGTCACGTGCAGGCCGTTGGAGACGTGTAACGTGATGCCGCTGAGCTGGGCCGTGCCGATGGCGTGGGTGATGGCCGGGCCGTCGGTGCCGCGTCCCAGGCGGATGGTGCAGTTCGCCGTGTCATACACGCGCCAGTCGTGAACCGTTGCGCCCGTGCCGTCATGCGCCAAATCAAAAATGGAGGTTTGTCCGTTAAAGGCGCCGACGCCGCCGGTGCCCAGCGCGTTAGGGTGGGCGACCACCAGCGTGCCTCCGCCGCCGTTGGTGATGCCGCCACTGAAGGTGTTGGCGTTGGACAGCGTCCATGTGCCGGAACCCGCTTTGATGACGGTGAGGGAAGAACCCGCCACGCCGTCCGCGATCACGCCGGCGATTTCGCCCGCGCCCGTCGGCTTCGATCCTTGCAGGGTCAGCTTCTTGACTCCGGCGGCAGACGAACTGATCTCGCCTGTGAAGGTCAGCAGGTTGGTGCCGGACTGGTCGATCGTCGCGCCGCCGGTGGTTCCCGCGAGTTCCAGATTGCGGTCGGTCTCGTCGCCGTCGCCGATATAGGTCAAGACGGTGTTGGTGGTGTAGGAGCCGAACTTGATGGTGCCGTTGGCGACCGTCTCCGGGGCGCCGAGCGAACTGGCGGCCGCCCCGATGTTTGCGAGGGCGTTGACGCGTAGGGTGCCGTTGCGGATCCACGTCTGGCCGCGGTAGGTGTTGGCGCCGGTCAATTCGATGGTGGAAGGCCCGATCTTGTACAGCGGCCGCGGGATGCCGTCGTCGGTGATGTCGCCGCGAATGTAACCGGTGCCGCCGCTGCCGCCGACGGTGCCGTCCTCGCCGGAGGTGATGGGCCCTGCCAGCGTCACGGGGCCGGCCCAGACGGCGTTGTTCTCCAGCCGGAGCTGGCCGTAAGGCTCGCCGGTGTTGCCGCCCTTCAGCGTGAGATGCGCCTGATGCGGCGTTCCGCCGTTGCAATAGAGCGCGGCGTTGGAGAGCACGTTGATGGTGGCGGCGCTGTTGTCCGCCCCGTTCATATAGGCCTTGGCAGCGTTGGCTGCGGCGTTGACACCGAGGTTCCAAATGCCGGTGAAGCCCGAATAGTCGCCGTGCAGGTAGGTGGTGCCCGCACCGGTCGTGAGCGTCACGTTGACCGTGCCCACACCGCCCAGGCTGCCGGAGAGACCCGTATAGGTGACGCCGCCGGCGGTCAGGTTGAGCGTGCCGTTGTTGATGACAGGGCCGGTGCCGAGGGCTGCCGCGTTGCCGATCGAGAGCGTGCCCTGGCTGACGGTGACGCCGCCTTGGAAGGTGTTGACGCCAGAGAGCGTCTGCGTCGCGGTGCCGGTCTTGGTGAGACCGCCAAGACCGCTGAGCACGCCGTTGTGAGAGGCGCTGGCGTTGCCGCGGCCGAGTGTCAACTGGATCGGCGCACCAGCATGGTTCTCGAGGCGCAAGGGGAAG
>MWEJ01000619.1 GCA_002071025.1 Verrucomicrobia bacterium ADurb.Bin070
CCGGGCTCACCATCCAGCCGCCCAGATCCTCGGCCACGCCCGCCGCCGCCACATTCGTGCCGTAGACATTGTTGGCATTCGGCAGCAGGTTGGTCACCGCGTCGGAGAAACTCCAGCCGCGGCCGTCCAGCACCGAGCCGATCTCATAGCGCGTCTGGCCGTTGAGCCGCAGCGTGAGGTCGCCTGTCTCCTCGAACGAGCCGTCCTGCACCAGATTCCCGTCTTCCTCCAGCCGTTCCAGCCGGATGTCGTCGATCAGCGACGTGCGGTCCCCCGCCTCGATGTGTACGCCACGGAACAGCAGGCTGTAGCTGCCGGCCGCGCGGTGCGGCAGGCGGATCTCGCGGCGCGTGAAGAGATCGCTGTTCGCCTCAACCTTGCCCACTGTCACGCCGTCAAACACCGCCTCCAGCAGATGCAGGCCCGACCCCGTGCGCCGCGCATGCGCGAAGGTCAGCCGGTACGCGCCCGCCTGCGGCAGCGTGACCGTGCCCTCCACGGTGCCGGACCGCTGCACAAAGGCGACCACGCGCCCGCCCTCGGGCAGCGGGATCGCCGCCCCGAGCCAGGGCGTGCCGGGCGTGGCCAAGCCCGAGCCCTTGTCGACCAGCGTCGAGGTGCCGATTTCCGTGATCTTCGTTGACGGCATAAAGGTCCACTCCGCGCCGGTCGGGTTGTACATCCAGGCTCCTGCGCCCATCGAACCGCTGGTCTGCTCGAAATCCGCGTTCGGCACACTGCCGGTCACGAACGCCGCGCGAGGTGCTGTGGACGGCGCGAGGCGCAGTGCGCCCGCCTCGACGCGCACCGTCTTCACACCCTGCGGAATCTCCGCCGTGCACCACACGCCCGACCCGTCCTTGGCCAGCACGCCCGTCTCGGCCAGCGTCTGCACGGCGACACCGCCGCCCGCCGCCGTGACGCGCCGCCCGCCGGCCGCGAAATCCGCCGCGCCGTTGGTCGTGACCGCTACGCTGACATCGCCGCGCGTCACCAGCGGACCAACCGTTACACCGCCCTCCGCCACGTACAGCGCGCTCTTCGGCAGCCCGGCCTGCCGCCGCAGGTGTAGCGCGCCGCCGCCGCGCTTGACGAGCAGGCCGTCGCCGTCCAGCCCGCCCAGCGTGAGGGTCTCGCCCGGCTCAACCTGGAACTCGGCCGCAGCCCCGGCGCGCACCGACACCACACCCTGCTGGGCTCGGTTGAACCATTTGCTCTGCAGATACGCCTCCACGGCCAGCCGGTCATTCTCGCAGAGCACATTACCGAACACCAGCACCTCGGCCAACTGCCCGCCGCCCTGCCGGAAATTCGTGACCGGGGGCATATAGTTGCGGTCATTGAAGAAATTCGAGAAATTCGCCGTGTTGGCGGGCAGGTGAACGCCGACCAGCTCGTACCAGTCGTGCGGCTACTGCATGAACCCGTTGACGCGGCGTCCGTCCAGCGACACCCAGCCGTTGCGCAGGCTGTCCGCCGCCTCTTCGGCGAACAACGGCGTTTGCGTTGCGCCGGAAGACCCGGTGTGGAAATGCTTGTCTCCGCCGTTGCCGCTACCGCTCCAACTGCCGAAGAAAAACCCGTGATACCCGTTGCCGCCCTGCGTGCCGCGCACCGCGAAAAAGCTCTTGCCGGTCAGCGTCTTGTTGCTGGTGACCGTCCCGCCCGCGCCGGGCTGCATC
>MWEJ01000620.1 GCA_002071025.1 Verrucomicrobia bacterium ADurb.Bin070
GGACCCTGTGGCGCTCGCGCGCGGCGCGGTCCCGGACGCAGGCGCGGACGTGCCCGCCCCCGTGCTGCACTACGCATTCGAGGATGCGTCCAGCGTGGGCAAAGACTCCGCCGGTACGAACGACCTCTCCAAGATCGGCACCGGCACGCTCGCGCTCATCGACTCGCCCCTCGGCGGCAAGGCGCTCAAGTTCGATGCTTACAATTCCGCCTATCTGCGCAGCGCGGGCTTTCCCGAGGCGATCCCGTCAAACGGGCAGCCGTTCACGGTGTCGTTCTGGCTGCAGACCCACCAGGCGGACGAGAACACCAAGCAGGGCTACAGCACGCACTACCCCTCTTTCGTCTGCTGGGGCTGTCCCACCAACGCGACGATCGGCTACATGCTCAGCTACTGGTACGACGTGAACGACAGAACCTGGAGTGCGCGTTGCTACGTGCGAAAACCGGGTAGCAGCGGCGCGATCGACCTCTGCTCCGGCGTCACAATCCCGGGCCTCCACGACTGCGACGCCGCCCAGCGCTGACACCATATCGCCACGACGTATCATCCCAGCGTGGGCGTGCGGAACTACGTGGACGGGCAGTACGTGGAAGGCTTCTCGGCGAACGGCGCGTTCACGAGCGACTCCACGCGCGACGGCTTCTTCTATCTCGGCGCGAAATCAACGGCGACGTGGGCGCGGTTCCGCGGTGCGCTCGACGAGGTGAAGGTGTTCGATCAGGCGCTGAGCGTGCACCAGATCCGCGCGACGATGCGCGCGGACGCGGGCGGCGCGCGCGTGCTGCCGGCCGGCGGCGCGGTGACGGTGGCGGAGGGCGCAACGCTCGAAGTGAACGGGACGGACGAGGAAGCCAGTCACATTTCGGGCTCGGGCACACTCGACCTCGTGAGCGGGCGGCTGGCGCTCGCGGGCACGAACACGTTCGCGGGCACGCTCGTGGGCGACGGCACGCTGATGCTGCCGGCTGGCGCGGATCTCACGCTGGGCGCGGACCCCGCCGGGTTCACGGGCTACTTCGAGATGGCGGGCGGCGCGCTCGCGCTGCCGGAGGGCGTCACGCGCGTGAACGCCACCTTCCGCGCCACGGCGATCGACGGCGCGGCACAGGTTTCGTATCCCGGCGACGTGGAGATCCCCGACGGCGCGGCGCTCACGCTGACGGCGGCGAACAAGGGGCCGCTCATCACGGCGAACGGCACGGTGACGCTCCTGGGCGGCGGCACGATCACGTTGCCCGAGCCGCAGGCCGTGGGCAACTGGGAGATCGCGCGCGGCACCTCCGTCGTGGACGCCGGTTCGGGCGATTTGAACGGACGCTGGAGCGTGGCGAACGCTTGGGAGACGCACACCGTGAAGTTCGCTGTTTCGTCCGGCGCTTTCTGGTGCCGCGTCTACGGCTCCGGCTCGTTGTTCTTCGTGCGGTAACGGCGGGATCTCCCAGCCGGTAGGGCGGTCTCGCCGAGACCGCCGCTTACCTTCGCGGGAGGGAGGGACGAGCGTCTGCTCGTCCAGCAGCTACACATGTCATGGGGGCGTCGGCTGCCTTCATTGGGCGAGACACCCGCACCACCGGTTTTATTGCCCATTGCCGCTTGCACGGGCGCATGGCAGTTCTGTTGGTGGATACCCTGCTTAATCGTAATCTTAATCGTAATCCTAATCCGCTAACCGCC
>MWEJ01000621.1 GCA_002071025.1 Verrucomicrobia bacterium ADurb.Bin070
GCGGTCTGGCAGGCGCAGGGCTTCGGCTGCGCGCCGGGCGTGCTGGGCGTCTGCATCGGCGCCGACCGCGCCGAAGGCTTTCTCACCGCCAAGCGCCAGTTGCTGCGCCCGCTCGACGACGCCGCGCCCGAGCCCGAGTTGGCCGCGCTCGAACGGCGCGTGCTGGAGGAGGCCAACGCGCTAGGCATCGGCCCGATGGGCATGGGCGGCGTCACCACGCTGCTGGGCGTCAAAATCGCCGCGCGCACCCGCCTGCCCGCCTCGTACTTTGTCACCGTGGCCTACCTCTGCTGGGCCTGCCGCCGACGCGGCCTGCGCGTGCCGACCGACGGCCCGCTTCAGTGGCTCAACTGACGCATTCCTTCATCCCGCATGCTCTTATGATCACCCTTCACCATCCTTTCACGGAAGCCGCTGTACGCGCTCTGCGCGCCGGAGAGGCCGTGCGCGTGTCGGGCCGCGTCTGCACCGGACGCGACCGGCTGCACAAACATCTTGCCGAAGGCGGCGTGTGCCCGGCCGACCTGCGCGACGGTGCGCTCTTTCACTGCGGCCCGGTGGTGGTCCCGCGTTCACCCGATCCCGCGCAGCCGCCGGACGGGCGCGGCGGCTGGCGCGTGGTTGCGGCCGGTCCCACCACCTCGGTGCGCGAAGAGCCCTACATGGCGCGGGTGATCGAGCGGTTCGGCGTGCGCGTCGTGATCGGCAAGGGCGGTATGGGCGCCGCCACGCGCGAGGCGTGCGCGCGGTTCAGCTGCGTCTATCTGCAGGCGGTGGGCGGCGCCGCCGCCCTGATCGCGCAGCGCGTCACGCGCGTGGCGCAGGTTCATTTCCTCGAAGAGTTCGGCGCCACCGAGGCGCTCTGGGAGCTGGATGTCGAGGGGCTGGAGGCGGTGGTCGGTATCGACGCCGCCGGCCGCAGCCTGTACGACGAGGTGCGCGACGCCTCGGCTGCGCGCCTGCGCCACTTGTTGGAATCCATATAAGCCTCTCGTGATAACGACTTTCGATCGCGACTCATCTGTCTCAACTGACGCTAACACAGCCTCATCGAAGGATGATGCCGGCAAGATCTTGACGGCAACCCACCCGGCAATAAGAGCGGCAAGAAGGATGAATGTAACAGCCAAGAACGGTCTTTTTTTTTCATCAGTCACCATGCCCAAAGTGTAACACAGATTCGCCATGGATGTTGCACAGAAGATGATCGTTTTCTGCGTGCCGCGAATGGGGCGCGAATGGGGCGCATCCGCACCCCTTGCGTCATGCGGACGGATGTGTCATACTGGTGTCACCTTTTTCAAAGGGGGCGACTGGTTTCGACGGGGCAGTCGAAATTCCAGTGGCGCGCCGAGGACTCCTGTTGGCCTCGTAAAAAAACAGGAAAAAACCTAAATGCGAACGATAACTTCGCTCTCGCTGCCTAATTAATTAGGCACGACGTGGAACCGCCGATGTCTGCTGAGCGGGGAAGCGACGACTAGCAGATCCTGCCGGGGGCCGAGCAGCCGGGCGCCCGTGCCTTGACGAATCGTGGTTGCTGGTCTTCAGGTGAGCCTGTCTGCCGGCATTCCTGTTGACGAGACTTATAGACAGAACACGCGCGTAGAAACTGGGAGGACACTGTTTCGGACGGGAGTTCGATTCTCCCCGCCTCCACCATTT
>MWEJ01000622.1 GCA_002071025.1 Verrucomicrobia bacterium ADurb.Bin070
GAGCTGCGCGAGAAGGTCGAAAACGCGATCACCAAGAGCCGGCTGGAGAGCGTGCGCAACCAGACGATCGAGACGCTCTCCAAAGGTTACCGCCAGCGCACCTGCTTCGCGCAGGCGATCCTCCACGATCCCCAGGTGCTGATCATGGACGAGCCGACGGACGGCCTGGACCCGAACCAGAAGTTCGTGGTGCGCCAGATGATCAAGGAGATGGCGGCCGACAAGGCGATCATCATCTCCACGCACATTCTCGAAGAGGTGGACGCCGTCTGCACGCGCGCGGTGGTCATTTCCGGCGGGCAGGTGGTGGCCAACGGCACGCCGGCCGAGCTGCGCGCCCAGGATCCCCAGGGCCGCCTGGATGTGGTGTTCCGCAATCTGACCATGACCGAGGAGGCCTCGAAATGACCAACCTGAAAACCGTCAAGTCCATCTTCCAGCGTGAATTCAAAGCCTACTTCGATTCGCCCGTGGCGTACGTCTTTCTCGTCGCCTTCCTGGTGCTGGTCGGTTTCCTCACCTTTGGCGTGACCATGTTCTACGAGCGCCGCCAGGCCAACCTGACGCCGTTCTTTTTCTGGCACCCGTGGGTCTACCTGCTGCTGGTCCCGGCCGCGACGATGGGCCTCTGGGCCGAAGAGCGGCGCACCGGCACCATCGAGCTGCTGCTCACCCTGCCGGTCACGCTGGTCGAGACGCTTGTGGGCAAGTTCCTCGCCGCGTGGGCCTTCATCGGCATCGCGCTGGCGCTGACCTTCCCGATCGTGCTGACCACGGCCTGGCTGGGCGATCCGGACCTGGGCGGGATCTTCTGCGGCTATCTGGGGTCGCTGCTGCTCTCCGGCGCCTGCGTGGCGGTCGGCGTGTTCGCCTCGGCGCTCTCGCGCAGCCAGGTGATCGGCTTTGTGATCGCCCTCGCGATCTGCCTCTTCCTGCTGATCATCGGGTTCGATCCCGTGATCAACGCCGTCTCGGGTTGGGGCGTGCCGGCCGGCGTCGTCAACGCGGTCGCGTCGTGCAGCCTGATGCAGCACTTCGACGCCATGCGCCGCGGCGTGATCGACTTTTACGACATCGGCTACTACGTCGGCGTCATGGTCTTCATGCTGGCCGCCGCGCACGTGGTCACCGACAACCGCAAAGCCTCCTGATCCTGAACTTCCTTGGAGTCTGTTATGTCTGCGAATAAATCGAATCTTCTCTCACGCTTCGGCACCGGCCTCGCGGGACTGCTGGTCCTGCTGGTCATCATCGGCGCCGCCAACCTGATCATCGCCAACCTGCGCCTGCGCGTCGACCTGACCGCCGAGCGGCTCTACACGCTCTCGACCGGCTCGAAACAGGTGCTCGGCAAACTCGAAAACGACGTGACGCTCAAGTTCTACTTCAGCTCCTCGTCGGCCGAGATGCCGATGGGTCTCAAGACCTACGCCAACCAGGTGCAGGACCTGCTCAAAGAGTACGAGCTGGCCGGCAAGGGGCGCGTCGCGCTCGAGGCCTACGACCCCAAACCCGACTCGGACTCCGAAGAGTGGGCGCAGCGCTACGGCATCGAGCCGCAGCAGACCAACCCGTTCGGCCAGCCGGTCTACTTCGGCCTGGTCGCGGTCTGCGGCGAGACCGAGGCGGTCATCCCCGG
>MWEJ01000623.1 GCA_002071025.1 Verrucomicrobia bacterium ADurb.Bin070
TTGGGCGCGAAGCTGCCCTCGGCCACGATGCGTTCGATCTCTTGGATACCGGTGGCGCCGCTGATCGGCACCGCCTGAGCGCGGCACAGTTTAAAGCCGTTCCACGCCGCAGGATTGTGCGAGGCGGTGATCATGATGCTGGCGTCCGCGCCCAGCGTGCCGTTGGCGAAGTAGGACATTGGCGTGGAGCCGTAGCCGATATCGATGACGTCGGCACCCTGTTCGGTCAGGCCCTTGGCGAGTGCGGCAAACAGCGGTTCGGAGTGGGGGCGGATGTCGCGGGCCACGACGACCTTGCTGCATGCGGTGAAGGTCACGAACGCGCGGCCGATCGCGTACGCGGTCTCCTCGGTCAGATCCTGTCCGAAAATGCCGCGAATGTCATACGCTTTAAAAATGCTGGCCATGAGACTCCTTTAACTTCCAACGTTCAACGTTCAACTTTCAACGCTCAATTTTTCATCTACGGGATGCAGGGCGAGCAGGTCGTCGACCGCCTTCAGAAAGCTCTTCTTGGCCTGCGCGAGCGGCTCTTTGATCGTGCAGCCCGCGGCGCGGGCGTGCCCGCCGCCGCCGAAGGGGCGGACCAGCGCCGTGGCGTCGAGCGGTTCGCGTGTGCGCACGCTGACGCGGGTTTCGGCGTGATCGTCCTCGTTCCCGTAAAAAAAGATCGCGACACGGTTGCCGATCAGGCTGCGCGGGATCTCGATGACATCCTCGACATCGGCCTTGGTGCCGCCGGTCTCTTCGAAATCCTTGCCGGTCAGCGTGACGGCGGCCACGGTGTTGTTGTCCCAGATGGTCAGCGTGCGGAAGGCGCGCTTCTTGAGTTCCAGCGTGATCCGGCTGAACGAGCAGTAGATCTTGTCGTTGATGAAGGCGGTGCGCACGCCGTAGCGCAACAGGTCGGCCCCGCAGCGCAGCGTGGCGGGCGTGGTCTGGTCGTAGGCGAAGCGTCCCGAATCGGTGATGAGAGCCACCCAGAGCGCTTCGGCCGCGAGCGAATCCAACGGCCAGCCGGCTTTGCGCGCGAGACGCCAGATCAGCTCGGCGGTGGACGACACATGGTCTTCAATCCAGTTCCAGGTGCCGAAGCGCGTGTTGGTGCGGTGATGGTCGATGTTAATGACCGGCACGGCGCGCGCGAGCGGCTGAATGGGTTCCGGCAGGCGGTCGAATGACCCGCAATCCAGGGAGATCAGCAGGTCGAAGCGCTTGCGGGCGACAGTCTCTGGCGGCATCAGGCGCTCGACACCCTTGAGAAAGCCGGGGCCGCCGAGGGCGCTGCGGTCGGCAGTGGCCACGGCCGCATGTCCCGCGCGCGTGAGCAGGTGGCTCAGCGCGATCATGCATCCCAGCGAATCGCCGTCCGGCCGCACATGTCCGGTGATGAGGATACGGCGGGCCGTCGCGATGGTGGCGATCAGTTCAGCCGGTTTGGCGTTTCTCGGTGTGCGTTTTTCTTTCATGCGGAGGTGTTTCAACGGATCTGGCCGCTGCCGGTGACCACATACTTGTAGGTGGTCAGCTCTTCGAGCCCCATTGGCCCACGGGCGTGGAGCTTGTCGGTGCTGATGCCCATTTCCGCGCCCATGCCGAATTCGCCGCCGTCGGTGAAGCGCGTCGA